>CAZNLZ010000198.1:0-3260 GCA_964574225.1 uncultured Muribaculaceae bacterium
TAGATAGTTCTGCCTTCATTTCTTTATTCGTAGTACGGCGTTGAAGTTGTTCAATGTTACCTATTTCTTTTGGAGTAAATGATATCAAATGGCTTATTGAATAGTTTATAAAACCCCAATGTTTTTGAGTATCTTTTGTTTCTATCTCATCTACAGATGGAAAAATACAAGTTAAACTATCACGCATACGCTCAGCGGTTCTTCGTGAAACATTATACCTTTGCGCAATTTCGTTAATAGTAACACCTTGAATTTTTGACGACATAAAAATCGCCAAATCTAAAATATCGGATACTCTTGAATATCGTGGTTTATTTTCTGACATATCTACCTCTTCACAAAAATATTTTATCACTTACGACCAATTTTGTCGCTATGAAAATTTAATATTAAATCGAAAGGAAAAAGACTATGACAGGATTAATTAAACTATTAATTTTATTATTATCTATTTTTTTGTTTGGTAAGTACTTTATTTTGTTGGGAGGAATATTCACGCTAATGATTAACAGTATTAAAAATATTTTTGGTTCAGAATACAAAAAAGGGGCTTAAATAGCCCCTCTTTTTATTTACTATACATATTTCCGATAACTTCTTCGTATCTTTCAAATACCTTATTACGTTTTACTTTTTGAGTTGCACTCATCAAGCCATTATCCACGCTAAAACCTTCATCTAAAACAGAGAATGATTTTACTTTTTCAAACGCTCTTAAGTTTGGTTTCTTTTCAATGTGAGTATTAATTTCATTCTTAATTAAAGCATCTAATTCAGAATTATTTAAAATATTTTTACTATTTTTAAAGCTTTGAATATTCTTCATATTAATTCCACATTTTTCCAAAGCTTCTTTAGATGGAACAACCAAAGCCCCAACTCCATTTTTGTCTTGACCAACCAACACAATTTGGTCGATATATGGACTCAATAAAATAGCTTCTTCAATAGGAACAGGCTCAACATTTTCACCACTTGATAAAACAATGGTTTCTTTTAAACGACCAACTAAAACTAAATTATTTTCTTTTGTTAACCAGCCCAAATCACCAGTAATAAAATAACCATCTTCTGTCATAACTTTTTTAGTAGCTTCTGGGTCTTTGTAGTATCCTTTCATAATTTGTGGACCTTTTACGATTACAAGACCTTTTGAAAATACAGGTAAAGGTTCAAATGTCTTAGGATCAACAACTTTTAAATCAGTTCCGATAATAGGAGAACCAGCACAGCCCAAGAAGTTCTTATCTCCAACATTTCTTAGTGTTAATACAGGCGCTGTTTCTGTTAAACCATAACCTATTCTTAAGTTAACTCCAATTGCATCATAAAAAAGCTCATCTTGCATTGATAAAGCCCCACCACCAGAAATAGAGGCTCTAATTTTATCAAGACCAACAGCCTTTTTAATTTTCTTATACAAAGTGTTATAAAATAACATATGTAAAGGTTTAATAAATGAACGAATTACCCTATGGTAAACAGTTGACCAAAAATGATAATTCCATTTGTTTGTAATTCTTCGTTCACCATACATTTTATGAATTTTATATGTAATTGATGTTTTAATTGCAAAATCAAAAACATTGTACATAGCTGGTGATGTTTGTTTTAGCTTTTGATAAACACCAAGCCTAATTGATTCCCAAATACGAGGAACAGACATAAATGTATCAATATCATAAGTTGCCAAATCATTTTTTAAACCAGTCAATGTAGTAAAATGCATATTACAACCACGAGAAGCATAGTAACATTGACCAATTCTTTCATATGAGTGCCAAATAGGTAAAATTTGAAGTGTTTTTTCTCCAGGTTGAGCCAAGAAGCCACCATGTATAACCTCTAATTGATAAATAGAGTTTTCATGACTTAATAAAACACCCTTAGGATTACCAGTTGTACCAGAAGTATAAAGGATAGTACAATCATCAGTTCTTTTCATTGCAACTGGTTTAAATGTATTTTCTTCACCTAATTTTAAAATATCCCCAAAAGAATACACTTTAGCTTTAACATTTTTAGTATCTAAAGTATTTTTTACATAAGTCACAATTACAAAATCTAGCGAAAATTTTTCTAAGAAAGGTTTCATTGCACTATACAATTTTTCATCACGCAAAATTAAACCTTTACAATCTGCGTGCGCTGTAATGTATTCTAATTCTTCGATTGGAGCATTGGAACCACGAATAACATCAACAGCACCACATTTTAAAATTGCCATAGATGTTGCCATCCACATACCATTACTTTCCGCGAACAAACCAACTTTATCACCTTTTTTAACACCTAAAGTTTGCAAGCCCGTTGCAAAATGGTTCATAGTTTTTCTAAGTTCACCATAAGTCATAAATACATTGTTGTACTTATCTGTAATAGCGTGATATTCAGAAAACTTTTCCATACAGCTTTCTAGTACTTCAGATAATGAATTCAGACCATTATACGAAATAACATCTTCAAAAATTTTATTTTCCATCTCTTACCCCTAATTCCACATAGGAAAATTCTACAAGATAATTAACAAACGAACAAGAATTTTTGTGCGAGTTAATAAGTTTTATAACAAAAGACAGACATTTTACTGTCTGTCTTCTTATATTTACTTATTCAATTTATACAATCACCTTGTGGTAAACTTTTTTACCCTTTTTGATTTTAATACCATCTTTTAACTTATCAACAGTTAATTTATAGCCCAAATCAGAAATTTTTTCTTCTTCAACACTAACACCGCCTTGTTGAATTAACTTTTTAGCTTCACCACGACTAGCACAAAGTTTAGTTTCAACTAAAGCGTCAATCAATAATATACCATCACCCTCAACTGTTAATTTAGTAGTTGGCATATTAGAATCATCTCCACCACCAGCAAACAACGCTTTTGCTGCTTGTTGAGCAATATCAGCTTCTTCTTTTCCGTGAACTAATGATGTTAATTCATAAGCTAAAATTTCTTTTGCTTTATTTAATTCTGCACCTTCCCAAGCTTCCATTTTCTCAATTTCATCAAGTGGCAAGAAAGTAAGCATTCTAATACATTTTAGAACATCTGCATCTTCAACATTTCTCCAATATTGATAGAAATCATATACAGATGTCTTATTCTTATCCAACCAAACAGCACCAGAAGCTGTTTTACCCATTTTCTTACCTTGAGAATTCATCAACAAAGTAATAGTCATTGAATGAGCATCTTTACCTGTTTTTCTTCTAATCAAATCAGAACCAGCAAGCATATTAGACCATTGATCATC
>CAZNLZ010000199.1:0-3256 GCA_964574225.1 uncultured Muribaculaceae bacterium
ATGATGTTGATATGGCTTGTAGTGGTCTTTTAGCAAATTTAAAGCTTTTCACAACCAGAGTTTTCTCTTCTATTTCGTTGATTGCTGTACTTTTTTATAATTCTTGGCAATTAGCTTTGGTTGCAGTTGTGGTTTTAGCAGGAGCTTTATATCCACTTACAACCGTAAGGAGAAAAATTAAATCCGTAATGGATAAAACTATTTTCTCTGGTGCTCGTGTAATGACCCATTATAATGAAACCTTTAGTGGAAACCGTATTGTTACTTCATACAACTTATATGATTATCAAAATGAGCGATTTAAGGAAACATTACGTTCTGTATTCAAACTAGGTATGAAAATGGTTCAACGTACGGGTATGATGTCTCCAATGATGCATTTTATTGTATCATTGGGTATAGCTGCTGTAATTTGGCTTGGAAGTTACTTGATTGTAACTCATCAAATAACCCCTGGAAACTTCGTATCATTTATTACGGCATTAATAATGCTTTATAATCCTATCAAATCTATCGGAAATAATTTCAATTCAGTGCAAATGGCTTTAATGGCAATGGAACGTGTATTTGGTTTGCTTGAAGCTGTGCCTATCATTCATAATAAGCCCAACGCAAAAATACTTGAAAAAATCAATAAATCTATTGATTATAAAGACGTTTGTTTTGAATATATTCCTGATAAACCAATCTTAAAAAATATAAATTTAAATATCAAATGTGGTGAAACTATAGCTTTTGTGGGTAATTCCGGTGGTGGCAAAACTACTCTTGTAAATTTATTACCAAGATTTTATGATATTAAATCCGGTAGCATAACTATTGATGGGCAAGATATCCGAGATTTAGAACTAAATTCTTTACGAGATAAAATAGCTATTGTGTTTCAAGACAACTTCTTGTTTTCAGGTACAATTAGAGAAAATATCTTACTTGGCAGAACGGATGTAAGCGAAAAACAACTAAACGAAGCTATTAAATGTGCTTGTTTAGAAGAGTTTATCAATTCTTTGGAAAAAGGTTTAGATACCGAGATAGGTGAGCGAGGAGTTTTGCTTTCAGGCGGTCAAAAACAAAGAATAGCAATCGCCAGAGCTTTTATCAAAGATGCTCCAATTGTTATTTTAGATGAAGCAACATCAGCTCTTGATAACAAATCTGAGGCGGTTGTACAACAAGCGATAGATAATCTTATGAAAGATAGAACAGTGTTTATTATTGCACACCGTTTATCTACCGTAAGAAATGCTGATAAGATTATTGTTGTAAACTATGGTGAAATTGTAGAAATCGGAACTCATGAAGAATTATTGGCAAAAGATAACTCAATCTATGGTTCGCTGTATAAAACACAGATTAAGTAGTAAAATTACTCTTCGGGGTCATCCCAATTAGCTGCAAACTTATAGTTGTAATCTAAGACTTTTTCGCAATATTCTTCGTTATATTGATTTTCGAAGAACTTGTACATGTTATTGACTACTTCTTTCATAAGTTTTTTCATTTCTTCATCAGAAATACGAGAAACACCATTCCAAGGTATTTTATTTCCTCCCGCATCTATAACATATACGTCAGAATTATCACCTTTTAAGGAAACAGGAGTTTTACCTGAATGTAACTCTTCTAGATATGTATTGCGTACACAAGCAGCTGTTACTGCTTTACTTAAAATAACATTGTCTTTATTTAACATATTAACTCCTAAAAACAAATCTATAAGCCACATATAAACTAAAAAAGTAAATTTAAAAATAACAAAACAAAAAAATTTAGAAATTGATTTTTAATTTATTGGAATTTTACTCATTTTATAGATTAAGACGGCTAAACTCACTTTGTTCGTTTGTCCGTAAATTTCGCAATCACAGATTGCTCATTTGTTTTTTTCTTTGATTTTATTTAGGATAGATTTATTTAATAACATATTTTATTAAATTGATTTATTCTAATTATATTTAAGTATTTTCGTTAGATTTGCTCTTTTTACCTCTACTACCAGAGGTAAAATGGAGCTTTAGCATTTTCGCTGAGTTTGCTTCTTCATTCCAGATATAGTATGTATAATTTCATACAACTCATACACCGCCGATACGAGCCTTCATCTTGCCTTACGATTGGTACCTGATGTAATCCAAATGAAGACTAAACTACATCAAGCTGAGGTTGTCAATGAGCCCAGACAGAGCCTCTTGTTTCTAACGGACATCATCCGCCGTGCCCTATTTATATTCCGCCAGCCGCCTTTTGAGGGGGTTATTTTGCGGTGCCTCTACCAATGGAAAGGACTTCATAGGATTTCAGTTTGTTCTCTGCTTGAGAGTGCCCCGAAAAGGCCTGGTTCCCGTTTAATAGCACAAATAATAAACTTGCGATTGGTATGTAATGTTATGAGATGATTATAATTTAGAAAGGTGAAATTTTGCAAAATTAAAATGACCTCACATAATTATTTATCATTCATCACTATAAAAAAGAAAAAGCAGTATTTTTCATACTGCTTGGCGGTATTTGATACAAAATCGGGTCATTTATTTTGCTATCATATATATTTATCAGCAATTAGTGTCATTTAAGGAAAATAAAATTATTTTAGCATTTTTATTTGAAATTAGTTGATTTTTGATATTTTTTAGTTCTTCAGACAATCCTTCATTTCTAGATTTTTCAAGATAATACAAGGATTTGTAGTAATTTAAGTTCTGCTCTGTCTGTACCAATTCCTGTTTTAGCCAATCGTTATTATCGTGATTTATCTCAATGCCTGTTAAAGGGCGAAAATAACGTCCTGAGAGCGATAATTGTCTTGTCCCCTTATCATCATAGGTTTTTATCAAATATCCCTCTCTGACGAGTTTATTGACCATAACTTTGGTTGATGATTTTTTGCAACAAATGGCTTCTCCTAACTCCTCATTGGTCATCAAAAATCTAAGGTTTCCTTTAGTTTTAGAACCAATATAAGTTAATAATAAACGTTCTGTAATTGATAGTTCAGCTTTACTTCTACTCATTTTATTTCCTTTTATATGTTTAATTACAGTAATATTTATCAACCAATTTTACAGTTTGTAATATATAACAAAAAATTGGTGCAATAGGAATTCCCATCGCACTTATTTGTTAAAAAAACATATTAAGTGAAGTAAGGCAATATTAACTTCACTAATATTTATCAGTCAAATAAGCAAATTTGTTAAAATAAAAAATTACAACTTGTAAAAATAAATACCTTTGTAATGAAAAAACGGAGGTAAAT
>CAZNLZ010000200.1:0-1414 GCA_964574225.1 uncultured Muribaculaceae bacterium
ATATCCATTGTATCAAGCAATTGATTTTGCATATCACGCTCAGCAATAGTGCCTGTTTTTTCAAGCAATCTATCAGCAAGAGTTGATTTGCCGTGGTCAATATGTGCAATGATACAAAAATTTCTAACGTTTTCTATGTACTTCATACCATTAGTTTATTATAGAAAAAATCGTTTGCCAATATTTAATCAATTTTAAATTTAAAATCAATAGAAAAAGAAATATTTACAGTTTCTTGCATATCTTTTCTATATTTCAAGAATTCTTTTGCAAAATCAATATCATCTATTTCGCTAGCAATAATACCAGCGGCTTGAATTTTATTTTCAACATTTAATTTTTTTATGACAGATTTAAATGTTTTACCAATCGAATACACAGAGGCATTTAATCTTCTAGATATTTGTTCTTTTTTTAACCCAATCATATATAATTGCATAATTTCAAGTTCTTTTTGCGTTAAAAGATTTGTTTTCTTGTCTTCCATAAAATTCCCCTTTCTGGGTTCTATATATAGATAACATTGCTTGGGGTTTAACATTAATATTCTATATATGCAACCAAAACTCTCTAAAAAAGAATTATTAATATTAAATGCAATAAGTGAAGTACTAAAAGAACTTCGCATTGACAGTATGAAATCACAACGAACACTGGCATTTGACTATGGTTTGCATAAGTCATTGATTAGCAGATTAGAATCTGCATCCAACAATCCTTTTTTTCTTTCAGTATGGAAAGCTGCAGAAGCAACAGAAATAAAGCCATCTAAATTTGTTGCGATGGTTGAAGAAAAATTACCAGCAGGATTTAAATTACTTGACTAAATTAATTATCTATAAGAGTAAAATTTTCAGGAAGTTTTTTGCAAACACGCTCTAATAAATCATAAATAGTAATATTCAAAGCATTACAAACAGTCCATAACGATACTAATTTTGGTTCATTTACACCATTTTCGAGACGACTAATAAGCGATTTTTGAATATCAAATTCATCAGCAAGAACTCTCTGGGATTTATTTTGTCTTTCTCTTTCTTCCTTTAAGGTCTCGCCAAGCAATTTATATACTATTTCTGCTTTTTTGGAATTAGAATGTTGCATACATAGAATTCTATGCTTTTTCAAAGCAATACCATGTCTATATATAGAACCCAGTTGAAATAATCTTCATTTTGAGCGTTAGCGAAATATCGCACTATCTTTCTAAACTTTGCGATTCTTCACTTCGTTCAGAAAGACGTAAAAATCAACTATCATACTAAGTGAAACAAAGTATCTCAAGATTGATGAAATAAAATGTAAAACCCTGCGATTCTTCGGACTCTGTCCTCAGAATGACAGAACGTAATTGTCATATTGAGCGTTAGCGAAATATCGCACTATCTTTCTAAACTTTGCGATTCTTCACTTC
>CAZNLZ010000200.1:1514-3246 GCA_964574225.1 uncultured Muribaculaceae bacterium
TAGCGAAATATCGCACTATCTTTCTAAACTTTGCGATTCTTCACTTCGTTCAGAATGACAAAAAATTATAAGATATTATTATATAAATCATCCCAATTAAGATTAGTTTTATTTATCAAATCTATCTTATATTTACGAACTTTACCTTTTAAAAATTTTTCACGTTCGATTGCAGAAACAACATCTTCATAGATTTCATAATATACCAATTTGTTTAAATTATATTTTTTTGAAAAACCATCTACAACTTTATTTTTATGTTCATATATTCTTTTAACAATATCAGATGTTACACCAATATATAGAACTGTATTATATTCATTTGTAAGGATATAAACATAAGCATTTTTCATAAGTTAATTTTAACATATTATTTACTATCGTCATACTGAGTGGAACGAAGTATCGCAAGATTTAGAAATAAAGCATAAAACTTATGCGATTCTTCGGACTCTGTCCTCAGAATGACATACTAATTAGTAATTTTAAAGAGAATTTGTAAATTCATCAATTTCTTTGAAATTAAAAAAATCTTTCATAGTAATACCAAGAGCAGAACATATTTTTAAAATGGTATATGCTCTTGGCTCTTTTTTATTTCTCTCTATTTCGCTTAAACCACCCTTTGAAATACCACTTTGATAAGCTAATTGTTCAATAGTTAATCCATTATCTTTACGCAAAGATAATATCCTTTGACATATTAATTTATTAAAATCATTACTTGTCATATCTCATCTCTTATCAAAATCAAATAATTCAGGAAAAGTTACATTCAAAGCTATTGTAAACCTACGCAACATATCTGTAGAAGGATTATTTTTACCACTTTCTAATTTTCCAACATATGTTGCATGAATACCAACTATCTCTGCAAGTTGTTCTTGCGTTAGTTTATTCTTTTTTCTATGTTTCTTAAGGCTTTTGCCAAGATTTTTAAAAAAATCTGTATCCATAGCCTAAATATAGACTGATACTCTTATAAAAAGTATAGACTGACACGCTTATTATGTTGGCAAAATTATTTATTTTATAAGCTTTATTTAAAAATTTAATCGAAATCAAAAATATTTGAAAGCTTTATTCCTAATGCCCTAGATATTTCGAATAATCTTTTTGTTGATGGATTAATCATTCCCAATTCAAGTTTACCGATATAAGTTTGATGTGCACCGATTTTATTTGCTAATTCTTCTTGAGTTAAACCTGCATCAAGTCTATATCTTTTTATATTTTTTCCTAGATTTACTAAAATTTTAGTATTCATAGTTGACAATATAGACTGATACGCTTATCCTTTGTATAGAACGACACGCTTATTTGTTGATAAAACTCAATATTGTCAATACTTTTAAAAAAAATATGGTATTTATGAAAAAACTCTTATTTTTAACATCTTTAATAATTTTATTTCCAATTAACGCACACGCAATCGGTATTAATACAAGTAAATACTTCGATTATGGTCTAATATACTCTGGCACAAAATATCCTCAAAGCGTTGCTAATAATGTAGAAAATGTTCAATACAATACTGATTTAACTAAGCTAAAACAAGGCAAAGCTAGTACTAGAAAATTTTTTGGTTTGGTTGAAGTTGGCAATGCAAGCATTGAAAAAGCTGCGAAGAAAGCTAATATAACTAAAATTCAATATGTAGATACAAGCCTAAACAAAGTTTATGTTCCTTATTTTATTATCCCGATTTCTGTAAGACAAAAAACAACAATTG
>CAZNLZ010000201.1:0-3147 GCA_964574225.1 uncultured Muribaculaceae bacterium
TTCAATTGAAGTTACTGCTTTTTTAAATGAACTTTCAAAAGTTCTACCAATTGCCATAACCTCGCCTGTTGCTTTCATTTTAGTACCAAGAATTCTATCACCGTGTTTGAATTTATCAAATGGCCATTTTGGAATTTTTGTTACTACATAGTCAATTGTTGGTTCAAATGCTGCACAAGTTTTCTTTGTAATTGAATTTGGAATTTCGTGCAAGTTATAACCTATTGCTATTTTTGTTGTTATTTTTGCAATTGGGTAACCTGTTGCTTTAGAAGCTAAAGCTGATGAACGGCTAACACGTGGGTTTACTTCGATTACATAGTATTGATTGCTTACTGTATCTAAAGCAAATTGTACGTTACAGCCACCTTCGATTTTTAATGCTCTAATGATTTTTAAAGCTGCTGTTCTCATCATTTGGCATTCTTTTTGTGTAAGCGTTTGTGTTGGTGCAACTACAAAACTATCACCTGTATGGATACCAATTGGGTCAATATTTTCCATATTACAAATGGCAATACTTGTGTTGTTTGCGTCACGAATAACTTCGTATTCGATTTCTTTGTATCCAGCAATACTTTTTTCTACAAGAACTTGAGATATTGGGCTTAGTGATAAACCTGTGTGGACAATATCTTCGTATTCGTTATAGTTATTTGCAATACCGCCACCAGTACCACCTAGAGTGTATGCTGGTCTTACGATGATTGGGAAACCAATTTTTTGTGCGAATTTTTTTGCATCTTCAAGGCTTGATACTATGTCGCTTTCTGGAATTGGCTCGCCTATTTCAAGCATTAAGTTTCTAAATAATTCTCTATCTTCTGCTTTTTTAATAGATTCAATTTTTGTACCTAATAATTCAACATTATATTTTTCTAAAATGCCAGCTTCATGCAAGCTAACTGCTAGGTTCAAACCTGTTTGACCGCCTAGTGTTGCAATAAGTCCGTTTGGTCTTTCTTTTTCGATAATGTATGTTAATGATTCGACAGTTAATGGTTCAATGTAAACCTTATCAGCAATATTTTCATCTGTCATAATTGTTGCTGGGTTTGAGTTAACCAAAACAACTTCAAGATTTTCTTCCTTTAGGGCTCTGCAAGCTTGAACACCTGCATAATCAAATTCTGCTGCCTGTCCGATTACAATAGGACCTGAACCGATTACAAGAACCTTTTTTATATTTTCATTAATTGGCATAATTTAATCTCTTTCTACTTATACAAGTGCTGTTTTGCTTTGTTCAATTTCTTCAATCCATCTTATAATTGTTTTGTTTCCGTCATAAGGTCCAGATGCTAAATCTGGGTGGAATTGAATTGTTTCTACGTTATATTTTTGACATTCAATACCTTCTACTGAGCTGTCGTTTATGTTTATAAAAGTTGCTTCAACATCAGCTGGTAAAGAATCTGCATCAACTACATATCCGTGATCTTGGATTGCTACAAAAATTTCGTTTGTTTTTGTATTGATAATTGGGTGGTTTCCGCCTCTATGACCATATTTTAATTTTGAAGTTTTTGCGCCAAGTGCTAGTGCTATAACTTGGTGTCCCATTCCAATTCCGAATAATTTTACCTTTCCTAGCAATCCTTTGATTGTTTCAATAGTGTATGTTGCGTTTTCAGGGTTTCCTGGTCCATTTGAAACTAGGACTGCATCAAAGTTTCCTTCTAAAATTTCATCAGCTTTAGTGTCTGCTGGGAATAATGTTATGTCACAATTTAAGCTTCTAAAGTTTTCCATTATGCTTTTCTTTAGTCCCATATCTATGATCGCAAGTCTAGCACCAGAGTTTGGGAAATGTTCAACTTTATAGCTTGTTACATCCATTGTGACATCTTTGTTTATTTTATACTCTTTTATTTTTGATTTTAATTCTGTTGTGATATCACCGGTTGTAATTGCACAGTTCATAGAACCATTATTTCTAATTATTTGTGTTAGATATCTTGTATCAATCCCGCTTAAGGCTACGATATTGTTTTGTTTTAGGTATTCGCCAAGTGATAATGCACTTTTATAGTGTGATTCGTTTTGGCATAAATTTTTAACGATTAAACCTTTTGCGTGAATTCTTCCTGATTCAAAATCTTCTTTATTTATACCGTAGTTTCCGATTTCAGGGTAGGTTAGAACAATTGTTTGTCCAGCGTATGTTGGGTCTGTTAATGTTTCTTGGTAGCCAACCATTGATGTATTAAATACGATTTCGCCGTAAGATGTGCCATCTGCACCAATTGATTCACCTTCAAAAATCATTCCGTTTTCTAAAATCAATTTACCTTTTGAAGTAGCGTAAGATTTATTTTGAGTTAATAGTGCATTTTCAATTTCTTCATAAATCATTTGAATAGCTTTTAATCTATCTTCTGCGCTTGTTACTGCTCTACCGATTACTAAGAAATCAGCACCTTCTTTTATAGCTACGCTTGGTGTTGCAATACGTTTTTGCTCGTTTTTGTTAGACCAATCTGGGCGAATTCCAGGACAAAGAACTTTGAAATCTTTGCCACAAACTTGTTTTATGTTTTTAGCTTCCCAAACACTTGCAACAACACCATCTAAGCCTGCTCTTTTTGCCATTAAAGCTAAGTTTAGAGCGTATTCATTTGGTTTGTATGGAACTTTAAGTTCATTTTGTAAGCATTCTTCGCCGATACTTGTTAGAACTGTAACACCCAAGATTGTAGGGTTTTCAACTCCAATTTCTTGGGCTGTTTTTCTTGCTGCTTCTTGTGATTGTCTCATCATTTCTTCGCCACCAGTTGTGTGAACGTTAAAGAATGACGCGCCATTTCTAATGATGTTTTCAGAAGCTTTTGCAACTGTGTTTGGAATATCGTGTAATTTAACATCAAAGAAGAATTTGATGTTTTGTTCTTTCATAAAATTGAAGATTTCATAGCCATTACCTGTGTACATTTGTAAGCCAACTTTGAAAACTCCAACGTAGTCTTTTAGCTCTGTTATGAGTTCTTTTGCTTGCTCTGGTGTATCAACATCCAGTGCTAGAACTATTTTTTCTTTAATTTCTGGTCTGATTTGCATTGTTTATTGTCCTATATTAATTATTTTTCCGTTAATTATTGTCATTATTGGTTTACCTTTTAATTCAAATTTATCAAAAGGTGAAATTCT
>CAZNLZ010000202.1:0-3134 GCA_964574225.1 uncultured Muribaculaceae bacterium
GGAACTTGAAGTATTTGTACACGGAGCACAATGTGTATCATTTTCTGGTCGTTGTTTAATTAGCGACTATATGACAAAAGGTGAGAGAAAAGCAAATCACGGAAATTGTTCACAATCTTGTCGTTGGAGTTACAAACTTGTTGAAGAATCAAGAGACGGCGAACTATTTGATATTCAACAAAATGAGAGAGGAACACACATTCTGAGCCCTAAAGATTTGGCTTTAATCAATTATTTGCCACAATTAATTGATGTTGGTGTAGATTCCTTTAAAATTGAAGGAAGAACAAAGAGTTTATATTATGTTTCTGCAGTTGCAAAAGCATACAGAAAAGCAATTGATGATTACCTAGCAACAGGGAAAATAAACGAAGAAGCAAATTACGAAGAAATACGCAAAATTGGAAACAGAGGCTATACAACAGGGTTTTATTTACACAAACCTGATTCAGAAGGCTACAGCTATGATATTTCAAAAGGATTAGCTGGCGCAGATTGCCTATGTGTTTTTATGGATAAAGACGAAAAAGGTTTTAAAGTACTTACAAAAAATAAATTTTTATTGAATGATGAAATTGAAATAATCACACCAGATGAATGTTTCAAAGCAACTGTTTTAAAAATAGCAGATGAAAAGGGAAAAGAAAAAGAAGTATCTAACACAAATGATGAATCTTGGTTAGAACTATCACAAGGTCCTAAAAATTATAAATATGCACTAGCTAGAACCATTGGAGTTAAGAACGTAAGATGATACTAAAACCAGACTATAATGTAGAGTCTTTATTTGATATTGATTTTAAAGAAATAAAAGCACAAGGGATTAATGCAGTACTTTTTGACTTAGATAGTACTGTTATGCCTTCAAAATCAGGTGAATATCCACCAAAAGTAATTGAATTACTGCACAGCTTAAAACAAAATTTTGTTGTAGCAATTATCAGTAATAACAAAAGAAAAGATTATATAGATAAAGTCCAAAGCCAATCTAACTTTACTGTTATTGGTCACGCAAACAAACCTTCACCAAAGATTATGAGCGAATTTTTAAAATCAGTAAATATTACGCCAGAACAAACAGTAATGATAGGTGATAGACCACTAACAGACATACTAGCTGGTAAATTATTAGGTTCAAAAACAATTCTTGTTGATTCAATAACAAAAGATACTGAAAATAAATTAACTAGATTTGTCAGAAAACTTGAAAGATTAACTATTAGAAAATAGACAAACGGATAATAAATTTTTCCAGTAAAAGATATATCCTTTTGAAAAAAGGAGTCTTTTATGTTGCAAGAATTGAACGAAAAAAATTTTGACGAACACATTAAAAACGGGATAAAGTTTGTTACTTTTACAGCTGATTGGTGTAGCTTTTGTCAAAAACAAAAGCCAATTTTAAAAGAGATTGCAAACGAAAATATTTGGATAGGAGAAGTTAATCCTGACAAAAACCCTCAATTAGTACAAAGATATGGAATAACAGGATTTCCCGCATTTTTATTATTCAAAGAAGGTAAATTAATTGCAAACTTTGCAGGCTACCATACTAAATACGAATTATTAAATAATATTCTTTCTTATCTAAATCAATAAAAAAAATCCAAATTTTTAAAATTTGGACAGAAAAAACAAAAAGGAAGTAAATAAATCTAATTTCGATAGCCAATACCAGCTCTATATCCTGAAATTGTGTACATTACAGGAAGTGCTGGTTCTATCCATTTCAATCCAGACAACAATGATACAGTTGAAATATCATCAACATGCAAACCAATATCTAAAGCTTCTGGTTTACGTTCAGAGTGTTTATGATGTTTATGATTAAATGGCTTTTCATGTTTATGAAAATGTTCAGGTTTATCAGCATGATTTTTTTCTTTAGTATGGAATAATGGTTCAATTACTTTTTCACTTATGAAATTTGCAACCTTACTGCCACCAATAACACCAGTAGCAATAATTCCAGCTGTCATTCCAACAGCACGAGCTGCTTTGGATGTAACTCCGCATTTTTCCATAATACCTAACGCTGCGCCAGCACCAACATTACACATAAAAATGTTTGCTAAATATTGATAAGTACCTTCTTTTACTTTATCAGGAAATTTTTTCTTCCAATTATCTTTATCTGTAACTCTATCAGCAATAGTTCCACCTGTAATACCACCAATTACAGGAACAGCACCAAATATAGAAAGATAACCAATTTCAGAGAAAATATCTTTTGCACTAATATTTTCTGGTGCTGGAATAAGTTTTTCTAAAAATTTCTTTCCATTTTCATTATCTTTTAAATTAGAAAAAAGTGTTTTGACTTCACCAAACTTTAAAACTTTATCTTTACTTTTTTCTACAATAGCCTTTGAAATATCGTCAAGTGTATTAGATTTTACAAAAGCATCAACAAGCTCTGTATTTTTAGCTTTTAAAGAATTTAAAGATGCGGCAAGTGGTCTTTTAGTTATTTTAGACGCAATATGAGGAGCAGCAAGTGCAGAAGCAACCGTTACTCCCAATGTAATACCCGTTTTCAATGCTCTTTGTTTTCTTTTTTCTGGGTCTGTTTCTTTACTAGCATCATAAGCAGTAAAAGCCGCTGCACCTGTTGCTAATACAGCAGGAACCGCTTTTTGAAACTTTGATACTAACATCGGCTGGTCTAAAAATTTACCTAAAACTTGTAAGTTATTCATTTCCCTTAACTAAACTTTCATTAAACTTGTCTATAAACTTCGGCTGTGATTCACAATATTTTTGAAACTCTTTCAATCTCTCAAAGAATTCATCAGATATTACATGTTCAATTTTACAAGCATTATCTTCAGATTCTTGTTTACCAAGACACAAAACATTTTCAAAAAATGAAGTTAATGTATTATGCTTAGAAATAACTTCTTTTGCTCTTTCCAAGCCAAGTTCAGTAATCGAAATACCCTTATGTCCTTCATACAAGATAAGACCTTTTTCTGCTAGCTTATTTAACGCTTCTGAAACAGATGCTCTAGATATATTTAATTTGCGAGATATTTCAACTGCTTTAACAGAATCACTTGTTTCAAGCAAATTACAAATAACCTCTAAATAATCTTCTAAACTAGCACTTAAATTACTCATAAAATCTTCCTCAT
>CAZNLZ010000203.1:0-3093 GCA_964574225.1 uncultured Muribaculaceae bacterium
ACTCCAAACGTAACATCAATTGAAAAACTTGGTATTGCGGCACAAAAAGCAGGTGCAAATGCACTAAGTGCAATCAATACTTTAAAGGGAACTTCAATAAAAATAGATTTTATTAAAGGAAAATTTTACAAAACTATTGTTCAAGGCGGATACTCTGGCGTTGGAATTAAACCGGTTGCTGTCGGCGCTGTATCAAGACTTGTCAAGGCAGTTGATATTCCAGTAATTGGAATGGGCGGAATTGAGACATTAGATGATGTTCTAGAATTCTTTGCAGCAGGAGCTGAAGCAGTACAAATAGGAACAGCTAATTTCACACACCCACAAACTGCTGGAAATCTTGTTAAAGAACTAGAAGATTTCATTACAAACAATGGTTTTGAAGACTTAAATGAATTAAAAAGAGAGTTGAGGACATAATGACAAACGAAGTTTTAAATTTATTAGAAAAAGCTGAAGGCGTATTGCACGGACACTTTTGTTTAACATCAGGTCTGCATTCAAATATATATTTCCAATGCGCTAAATTATATCAATATCCAGAAATAACTGCAGAACTTGGAAAAAGATTAGCAGAAAAATTAGCAGATGTTGAATTCGACACAATCGTAGCTCCTGCAATCGGGGCAGTAATTATCGGATATGAAACTGCGAAAAATGCAAAAAAACGCAATCTATTCGTTGAAAGAAAAGACGGCGAAATGCAACTAAGACGTGGTTACACACTTAAAAAAGGTGAAAGAGTTGTAATCATAGAAGACGTAATTACAACAGCAAGAACAATTAAAGAAACAATGGAAGCAATTAAAGAATTTGAACCAGAAGTTGTAGCTGTTGGATGTATCGTTGATAGAACAAAAGGTCAAACAGACTATAACATTAAATCTTTAATGCAAATTGACCCTGTTGTATATGAGCCAAGCGATTGCCCATTATGCAAAGAAGGCATTGAACTTGTAAAACCAGGTAGCAGAACTGAAAAGGCAAAAGCATAATGAAACATTTAATTGATATTGAAAGTATTTCAAAAGAAGACATTTTAAATATCGTAAATCTTGCAAAAGAATTCAAAAATGGAACTAAAAAATCTGACGTTGAGAAAAAGACATTAGCATTGATGTTCTATGAAAATTCAACAAGAACTCGCTGTAGTTTTGAAATTGCAGGTCAAAGTTTAGGTATGAATATCATCAATTTTGATGCAAATTCATCATCATTATCTAAAGGTGAAAGCCTAAAAGATACAATAGAAAACCTATATTTCTTAGGCGTAAACGCAGTTGTTATTAGACATTCTTTATCAGGAATTATCAACAACGTGCTAAGACTTGTAAAATACCCAATTCACTTTATCAACGGTGGAGACGGAACCCACGCACATCCTTCCCAAGCTTTATTGGATTTTTACACAATGCTTGAAAAGATAGGAAGTGTTGAAGGCAAGAAAATTACAATCGTAGGTGATGTTGCACACTCTCGAGTTGCAAAATCAAATATCAGATTGCTATCTAAGTTTGGAGCAGATATTCACCTATGTGCACCAACTTATCTTCAGTTTGAAAACACTAACGCATTCAATGTCAAATATCATAACAACGTAAAAGAAGCAGTAGAAGGAGCAAACGTTGTAATGGTTTTAAGAGTTCAGAATGAACGCCACGAAAAAGAAGGTTATCCACAATCATCTGAATATAAAAGATTATATGAAATAGATACGAATCTTCTGAAAGAATATGCAGCAAGGGATGTAATTTTAATGCATCCAGGTCCAGCAAACAGAAACATCGAGGTTTCGTCTGAACTTTTAGATAATCAATTAGGAAAAACCATTCTAGAACAAGCACAAAATGGTGTTTTTGTAAGAATGGCGATTTTAAACACACTTTTAAAAGGAGATAACAATGCTTCTTAAAAATGTAAAATTAGTAAATCCAAAAACAAATTTTGAAGGTATCACAGATATAAGAATTTCTGACGGAATTGTCACTGAAATTGAAAAAAATATAAGTGCAAATGCGAATGAAGAAGTAATTGACCTAACAGGAAAAATCATTACTCCTGGATTGATTGATATGCATTGTCACTTGCGTGAACCTGGTTTCAATGCGAAAGAAACAATCAAAACAGGTATAGCATCAGCTATAAATGGCGGTTACACAGCAATTTGCCCAATGGCAAATACAAACCCACAAGTTGATAATGCTACAACTCTAACTTACACAATCAGCAAAGCAAAAGAAGAAAGTGAAATTGGATTTTATCCAATCTGTGCAGTAACAAAAGGTTTAGGAAACGAAAAACTTGTTAATGTATCAGAACTTCTAGACCACGGAGCGATTGCTTTTTCGGATGACGGAAAACCTGTTGAAAATATGCATCTTTTAAGAGAAGCATTAAAATACATAAATTCGCATAACGCAATTATAATCTCACACTCAGAGGATTCATCATTAGCAAATGGCGGTTGTATAAATGAAGGCAAAGTTGCAACAAGACTTGGACTTAAAGGAATTCCAGATATAACAGAATCACTAGCAGTTGCAAGAGAACTTGAAATTGTAAGAAGTACAAACGGAAGATACCATTTTGCTCATATTTCAACAAAACGTTCAATCGAACTTATTCGTCAAGCAAAAAAAGACGGATTAAATATAACAGCAGAAACTGCTCCACATTACTTCAGCTTAACTGAAGATGATATGGTTGATTATGACGCAAAATATAAGGTTAATCCCCCACTAAGAACAAAAGAAGATTTAGAAGCTGTAATTGCAGCACTGCAAGACGGAACGCTTGATGTTATTGCAACAGACCACGCGCCACATACAGTTCACGAAAAACAACTTCCAATTCAAAATGCCCCTATGGGAATTGCAGGATTTGAAACAGCTTTAGGCATAACACTTACATATCTTGTTCATACTGGTAAATTATCATTAATTGAAGCAATTAGGAAATTCACTAGCGCACCAGCACAAATCTTAAATTTGAAAGAGCAAGGAAGTATTGAAGTTGGTAAAAAAGCGAATATGACAGTTATTGATTTAGATGAAAAATGGATTGTAGATGCATCTAAATTCAAATCAAAATGCA
>CAZNLZ010000204.1:0-3089 GCA_964574225.1 uncultured Muribaculaceae bacterium
TAAATGGGTGATGAACAGATACATATCTATCATCTTCTTCAGAGTATTCAAACATAGGGAAATCAACAACCCATAATAATGAGTGAGCATTAGGGTCAATTAAACCTAATTTATCACCAAAATATAATCTGAATCTTCCCATTACATCATATGTAACTCTTGGTTTATCAGCAACAAAGAATACAACATCACCAGCTTGAGCACCAGCTCTATCTTTAATAGCTTGTGCTTGTTCTTCTGTTAAGAATTTAAGAACAGGAGATTTTGCTGTTCCATCTTCTAAATACATAATGTTTGCTAAAGCTTTAGCACCAAATGAAACAGCTAATTTTGTTAAATCATCCATTTCTTTTCTAGAGTATGACGCAATACTAGGAATTTTAATAGCTCTTACAATTCCACCCTTTTTCAAAGTATCTTTGATAATTTCAAAGTTAGATTCCATTAAGATATCGCCAATATCAAATAATTCTAAGCCAAATCTTAAATCTGGACGGTCAGAACCATATTTATCCATAGCTTCTTTGTATGTAATTACAGGAAGTTTTTCAGGTGTTTCATAATCAACCAATTTGAATACTTCACGTAATAAACCTTCTACCATTGCCATAATGTCTTCTTGTTTTACAAAAGACATTTCCATATCGACTTGAGTAAACTCTGGTTGACGGTCAGCTCTTAAGTCTTCGTCACGGAAACATTTTGCAATTTGATAATATCTTTCAATACCACCAACCATTAATAATTGTTTAAAGATTTGTGGTGATTGAGGAAGTGCAAAGAATTTACCAGGATGTACACGGCTTGGTACTAAGTAATCTCTTGCACCTTCTGGAGTTGTTTTGATTAAAATAGGAGTTTCAACTTCCATAAAATTCATATTATCTAAGTAATTACGAATTGTTTTTACAATAGAATGTCTTAATTTTAAACAGTTTAAAACTTTATCTTGTCTTAAGTCTAAATAACGATACTTTAATCTGATATCTTCATTAACATCATCAGCATTCAATGGGAACGGAACAACTTGAGCAGTAGATAAAATTTCTAAAGCTGTTGGATATACTTCGATTTCCCCTGTTGGAAGTTTTGGGTTATATGTTTCTTCAGGACGAACAGTAACAACACCAGTTGCTTTAATTACAAATTCGTCTCTTAATTTTTGGAAAGTTTCATAAACTTCTGGATTTTTTTGAGGGTCAGAAACTAATTGAAATAAGCCTGATTTATCTCTTACTTCAACGAAAATAATTCCGCCTAAATCTCTAACAGCAGATACCCAACCTGCAATAGTAACTTCTTTTCCAATTTCACTTTTTGTTATTTCACCGCAACCATGCGATTTCATTGATGTTGATGTTATCATATCATTTCCCTGTCATGTTTCGTATCAATAAAATAAATTTAACTCAAAAATACTTATTTTTCAAAGAAAATTATATTTTTCTTTTCTTTACTCTAACTCCATCAACCTCATATACATTTTCAATCGCTATAAATGCTCTTGGGTCAATGTTTTTAGCTATTTCTTTAAGCTTTTGTACTTGAAGTCTTGATATTACACAATAAACAATTCTTTTCTTAACACCAGAATAACCACCTTCTGCGTCTATATATGTAACACTTACATCCATTTTTTCCATAATATCTTTACCAATTTCTGTTGAATAATCAGTAATTACAAAAACGGATTTAGATTCATTCAAACCTTCAATTACAATATCCATTGTTTTATATGCTACAAAATATGTAACGATAGAATATAAGGCATGTTGCCAGTCATAAACAAAACCTGCAATTGTAAAAATAAACAGGTTAATGAACATTATTATTTCACCAACAGAAAATGGGATTTTCTTTGTTGCATATATAGCTAAAATCTCGGTTCCATCAACAGAAGCACCGTTTCTGATAATTAAACCAACACCAGCACCTAATATCAAACCACCGAAGACAGCCACTAAAAATAGTTCTAAGTTTTCAATAATACAATGTCCATGAAACATCTTACCAAAGAACGTTACACCAAGTGCAAAAATCCAAATTGAATAAAATGTTGTAAGTACAAAACGTCTGCCAAGTTTTTTCAAAGCTAAAACAATAAATGGTAAGTTTATACCGACAATTAAGTAACCCAATGGTGTTGACGTAATTGTATTCAAAATCATTGAAATACCAGTTACACCACCGTCAATAATTTTACTTGGTATTAAAATTCCTTCAATTGCAAATGCATATATTAAAGCCCCAAGTGTAAGAAAAAAATAATCTTTTACGTATGTTTTCATAATATTCTCTACCCTGAATAATTATACAATAAATTCAATTTAGTAATTAAATTATTACTATTACTTTAAATTTTTTCGTACATAAAGAATATTATGGATATTTTTATATACGAAACTTTTTCGACCATAACGAAATGAGCAATAAAATATTGATATACAACGTCAAAGCGAGGACTGTTTGAGCAAACTTGTTTGCGAGTTCCGCAGCTAGGGTATATCAATTAATTTTATTAGCGAATGTAGTTTCTGGTCGGGAGACGTCTTGAAATTCCTTTCGCTCGTTGCTGTCGTTTGCTTCACTTTGTTGTCGCAAACTTCGCACTCGCTAACCAAGTTTCACTTGTTCAGAATTTCGCTTCTTTGGATACTTTCTTGTCGGAACAAGAAAGTATCATTGTAAAAATAACTTTCTTTTTCCTAATGTACTTTTCTCATTGCAGAAAGCGGATTGTGAGCAGAGGCTAGAGGGCTTGTGTTGAACAAGACCGAAGCCGTTTATTGCGAACAAGCAAGAAAGTACCAAAAGGCTAGCAGCCGGATATTCCGTTTCTATTTCACTAACTTCAACCAAAGCTGCGCTAACAGCTACGGCAAGCCTTCGCATACAAGTTCACACAAAATTTTAGATTCTGAAACAAGTTCAGAATGACAAAATTTTGGTTCATTTTGTATCGTCTACGTTCAAACAGAGCTTGCTCAATGTTGTTTCAGTAAGCGAATTTTCCGTAGAGTGAAACTCGAAGAAGCGAGTACAATAGTGAATAGAAGCGGCAGCGTAATTCACGACTGAACGAGCTGTGA
>CAZNLZ010000205.1:0-3077 GCA_964574225.1 uncultured Muribaculaceae bacterium
TTTTTGCCATCTATCTATGACTATTTGTTGAACATTATTTGAATTGCATTCATCCTCAGTAATTACCCCCAATCTATAAGTAGATTTACATACATGCGTATCGGGAGCAACTGTTAAACATTCGATGTTCTTATATCTTCTATCTGTATATTGGTAAATAACATACATCCAATAATTACAAATTTTAGTACCTGATAAATACGGAAACTTCTTTTTATTCTCTTTTTGTATGAATTCTCTAACCTTATCAACATCGTTATCTAATATATCAAATATTTTTCTAATGTCTCCCTCAAACATTTCAACAAATGTATTGCATAATGCCAACCATATTTTTGTCTGTTTTTGTTTTTGCAAAGCAACTTTATACTTAGTCAAAGCATATTGAACTTCTTCAAAACTTTTCTCCAAACAAACTTGGGGAGAAAAACAAATCTTGTTTCTTTGTCATTATAAGTTTGCAAGGCACTTTCCCACAATGTATAGGAATTTCTTTGATAATTTAATGCCATTGGCAAAGTAAAATATAAATAATTTTCTAAACTATCTTTTGCCAAATGAGGATTCGCATCTTCTGGCATTTCTTCACCACCAAGCTCACCATTTTCATACATTACTATATGTAAATATCACTGTGCTGATATCCTCACACAACAGATAATTTCGTAGCAAGCAATAAATATTCTCCGATACTGTTTGTTTTGTTTCCTCCGTAAACATAAATGGATTCATTACGCGACACCAATCAGAGTCAACATATGCTGTGTTTTCATATTGCTCTACTATCATTTTTGCCACAGTACTTTTCCCCACTGCATTAGGACCAACTATTACAACAAGTCGTTTCATTGCTTACTCCTTTCTGCCACACTTGAATACATTCATTATAACTAATACCATCCCTTATCGCAATTTATATTATTTTAATTCCATTTGCCTGTACATCGCAAGATACGCATTTTGTCTGCCAAAATACAAACTTGTTAGGGAGAACCCTAAAACCCATATTTTCACATATTTCATAATGTCCCCAAAAACTGGTGCCACTTTTAAACAAATGGCGCCACTTTTTATTCATATTTTTAGCGGTGGCCCCACAATATGGTGTCATTTTTGAGTAGGTGGTGCCACCTTTGAATATTGATAAGTATGTAAGAAAGATTTGCTATCCCTAGCAATAAGAAAAGTGATAGCATTTTTCTAAAAATGGGATGAAAAAGTTATCCCACTACAGATATATGGATAAAAAAGGGGCTTTAGGGGTATTCCCCTAGCAAGATGCATTTGTATTACAAAATGCGTTTCTTGCGATGTCGGGGAATACCTCTGAGACATGCAAACAGCTTTTAACCTAAAACACATTTTGCGGATACCGCTATCCAAAATACACCATCTCAGTCACTGTTCAAATTTCTTCGCATCATTTATCCTTTAAATACAATTAAGGGAAGGAGTGAAAACAAAATGACTCAGAGACTTACTTTAACAATCAACGAAGCTGCGGAATACTCAGGCATCGGCCGTAACACACTCCGCGCTCTTGTTAATTGGAGAAAAATTCCAATCATCCGGGTTGGAAATAAAATTGTGATTCGCACAGAAACTCTGGATCAATTTCTACTTTTAAACGAAGGAAAAAACCTCAAGAACAAGCAAGAAGTAATTGCACTTCAAATATGATGCAAGGTATAATACTGATAACTAATCTGAACGTCCTTGCAGAAGAAAGGAGCTAACACATGGGCAAGGACTTAACCGGGAAAAATCTCCCGAACGGTATTACTCAGCGTTCAAACGGCAGTTATCGTGGAAGATTCTGCTATAACGGTGAGACATATACCAGAAATAGTTTTAATTTAAAAGAACTCACACAAGAAATGGAAGACCTTCGCTACGAAGTGAAACACGGTCTTCGCGGAAAAGGTGACCATATAACGTTAGACGAATGGTTTGACGTGTGGCTGAATATTCACAAGAAAAAATCGATAAAAGAAACAACACAGGTCCGGTATCAAGATTTTTACCAACGATATATACAGAAACAACTTGGCAGACACAGACTCTCCAATGTGAATCCTATTATTTTAGAGCGTCTGTTTCAAGGCATGGCTGATGCAAACTACAGTACGAAAACAATCCGCGATGTCTATAACATTTTAAATGCAATGTTTAAGTATGCCATTAGCAATCGCCTGATTGGATATAATCCGTGTTCAGGAGTTTCTCTTCCCAAAACAAAAGTAAAGGGAATTCGTGTTTTGACTGTTGAAGAACAACGGGAAGTGTTGGAACATGCGAAAGGACGAATCTACGAGAATCTGATTATTGTTGCTCTCGGAACCGGAATGCGTTCAGGAGAATTGCTTGGACTGACTTGGGATGATATTGATTTCAAAAAAAGAGAAATTCATGTGAGTAAGACGCTTGTTCACGTAAAGGATTTGAAAACCGGACTTTACACATTCAAACATCAAACTCCGAAGACAAAGAATGGGGACAGGTATATTCCAATGCAAGACCATGTATATCGTGCATTGAAGCGACAGCATATACAGTTAAAAGAAATGGAATTGGCTGCAAAAGACTGGGCGCCATTATCCGGATTTGAAAACCTGGTGTTTGTCGGCAAAAACGGAAAACCAACCACTGTGCATACGTTTCAGGTTACTTTAGACTGGATTGAAAAATCCATCAACAAAGAACGCATGGAAATCTCTAAAAAAACGAATTCTTTCTATGAACCAATTCCACATTTTTATCCGCATGCATTAAGACACACATTTGCAACCCGTTGTTTCGAAGCAGGACTGGATGTCAAAACAGTACAAAGTTTTTTAGGTCACTTTTCAACCAGCATCACATATGACATATATGTGCACGTTTCGAACGACAAATCACACATTGAAATGAACAAATTAGAAGAATTTTATCAGGCAATCATATAATATTTACTGCAAAATTTCTTGGATAACAGTTGGCCACGGCCCCAAAATGTGCAAAAAAAGTTGGCCAAAAATTGGCCACGAAAGTCTCAAATGCAAAAAAAGCCTTGAAAATCAAGGCTTCTTTGCTTAGTT
>CAZNLZ010000206.1:0-3073 GCA_964574225.1 uncultured Muribaculaceae bacterium
CGACAAAAATCTGTATGCAATATTATTCAACGTCAGAATTAATGGCGTTCAGAATGATAATTTCTGCTGTTTTATTTCTTCCTTTTTTCTTTACTGTTTATAAAAACATAAGAATTGAACGCAGAGACATTAAATTAATTCTTTTAATGATGCTTTGCGAGCCTTGCTTGTATTTCTTGTTTGAAACAAATGCATTAAAATACACAACTTCAGGGCAAGCAGGAATTGTCAGTTCACTAGAACCCGTTTTACTTGTTATAGCAGCAAGAATCATCCTAAAAGAACGCTTTGTTAAAATAGTTTATCTCGGTTTATTCATCTGCATAATTGGTTCTATTTTACTAAGTTTGGCGTCTGATACATCAGAGCTTGCCCCAAACCCTCTATTGGGTAACTTCTTAGAATTAATTGCAATTATCCTAACGGATACTTGTGTAATCACTACAAAATACTTAATGGATAGATATCCACCATTTTTCTTAGCAGGAGTTTCTGTTTTTGGTGGAGCAATTTTCTTTATACTTTTAAATTTAACAACTGGCGGTTCTTTTGAACTTGTTGCGAACTCTAGCTTATTCCTAGTTTTATACTTAGGTATATTGACCGTAGTTGCATATGCACTATACAACTTTGCAATATGCACACTACCAGCAAGTAAGTTTTCACCATTTTTATTCTTACTACCAGTAGCTGCTGTATTCTTTGGATGGTTCTTCTTAGGTGAAACTTTCAATATAAAACAACTTGCAGCGTGCGTTCTTGTATTTATTGGTATTTATATTTGCCAAATAAACAACAAAAGAAGATTAGTGAAATTCAAAGACAGATTTTCAATCCCAGACTCAATTATCCGCTGGGGCAAAAAATAAATTGTTCATGTTATAATTCTGTATGAACATTAATAATAAAGAAGGGATATTAATGAAAATAGGAATACCAAGAGCTTTATCATATTACGACTTTTTTCCATTTTGGTATGGTTTTTTCTCTGATTTAGGTATTGAAATTGTACTATCAGACCCAACAACAAAACAAACAATGACAACTGGCTCTTCTTTTGTTGTTCCTGAAACTTGTCTTCCTGTAAAAGTATATGTTGGACATATCCTTAATTTATTAGATAAAGGTGTTGAAAAGATTTTCGTTCCATCTATCCAATCTATTGCGCCAAAAATTTATAATTGTTCAAAACTAAGAGGGCTTCCTGATTTAATCAGAAACGTTATAAAAAGACCATTTACAATGGTTGAAGCAACTCTTGATAAATCTGAAAAAAATCAAGGATTATATGAATTTTTAAGAGAAATTGCAGCTTATTTTAATATCGCTGACATGGAAAGAATCAAAAAAGCTTCCCAAAATGGTTGGAAAGTTTATAACAATTTCCAAATTATGAGAAGAAGTGGCGCTTCATATAAAAAAGCATTAAAATCTGCAATTGATAATAAAGTTATTATCCAAAGTGAACAAAAGACTCATCCAATTAGTGTTGCAGTTATTGCACACGGATACAATTTGTACGATGAACGTGTATCAATGAAAATATTTGATAAACTAGAAAGCTTAGATGTACAAACATATAGTGCACAGAACCTAACTCCAGAGCAAATGAAGGAAGGTTTAAACGCTATGAAATCAAAATTATATTGGGCAAACGAATACGAAATAACTGGCGCTTCAGCTCATTATATTAGAGATAGAAAAGTTGATGGTATTATCACAATCAATGCATTTGGATGTGGTCCTGATTCTTTAATGTTAGAAAGAATTGCACGTTTTGCTAGAAAATCAAACAAACCTGTTTTACATTTATCAATAGACGAACAAACTGGCGAAGCTGGTTTTGTTACTCGTATAGAAGCGTTTGTTGATATGCTTTATAGAAAAAAACGTTCTAAAATCATCAACAAAATCAAAATTAAAGAAACTGAAGAAAAATTTACAAACATCGAATGTAGAGATTTAATTTAAAAATAGTTCGTCATACTGAGTGAAACGAAGTATCGCAATTACAATCATTTTCATCCAATATCTGCGATTCTTCGGCAAAAGCCTCAGAATGACATCATTATAAATCCTGTATAAAATAATATATAATTACCTAATTTAATTTTTCAATTAAATTTTCCGCTTCTTCTTCAATCACTTCTTGTTCAGAACGTTTTTTATCCTTGAATAAATATTTATATTTTTTCTGCTCCAATTCTTGTGTATCATCAGGGCGATGAGATGATTCATATTCATTCAGCTTATTTAAAATCTCACGTGATTTTTCATTTAAATGATGACAAATCTTATAATAAAGTTCTGCATTTTCCAAATCACCTAATTTTTCAAAACACTTTGCAGTTTGCAAATTAGTATCAAAATCTCTTAAATTTCCAGACGCCAATGAAAGTTTGTAATACTCAACAGCAGTCGAATATTCTTGAAAACTAAAGTGAAAATCCCCCATAGCTTTTTGCATATCTGGATTTCCAGGATACATATTATATGCTTTTAAAGCATACAATTTAGCTTCAGCTCTGTCACCAATCAATTGAAATGTTTTAGATAATCCAATTAAAACATCAGTATCAATAGGATTTTTTTCAAATTCTTCTTCATAAAGTTCTCTTGCAGCATTAATATACTCATAACTTTCATCTTGAACAGAAGTCATTTTTGCTTTTCTTAATAACTTTTCGGCTTTAGACATATTATCCGCAAATACGACAGGAAGCGAAAAAGTAAAACAAACAATAAATATTAGAACTTTAATTGATATTTTCTTCATAAATAAAATTAATACTAATCATCTTACCGTTATATTAATAATAACGATTTGTTTTAAATAATTCAAGCCAAATTAAAAGAGAGGCTTAATTGCCTCTCTCTTAAACTCTTTCTAGAAATCTTTCCAACTCCAGTTATCAAAACTACCACTATGATTATGGAAATCCAAATCTGAGTTTTGTCCTGGAACTAAATATCTGTGAGCTCTCTTTAAAAGAGCTATAGGACTTTTACTTTCTACATATTGCTCACGATATGGGTTTTCATGAGTCATTGTTCCATATCTCGCCATTTCTTT
>CAZNLZ010000207.1:0-3072 GCA_964574225.1 uncultured Muribaculaceae bacterium
TGCTTCTGCTTGATTATATACACCATTAAGTTCAATCAAACGAAGTTGCTTTTCAATATCATCTTCACCTTTTAAAACATCAATTATTTCTTCATGAGAAAGTTCATTTTCACAGTGATTTATAGCCTGTGATAAAACTTTCATATTCTTTTCATAGTTAATCTCGTGATAATTTTCCATAGATACAAATATAGCACAATTAGAGGTTAAAAATGAACTAAAAAAGCATTAATGTAGTTATATATTTTGAACGATATGAGAGGCAAAGGAATAATATGAAAGAATTAGTAAATTTTGTAAAAGAAATTCTTATGCTTGAAACAACAGAATTCATGCCAGTTGGTTTATGTGCGTTTGAAAATGCAGGAACAAAAAGTGCACCTATTGCAAAACCAAAGAAAAAACGTGAACTAAGACTATCTGAACTAATGGATAAATAAACTTGCTAAGTATAACTCCTTGTCATATAATAGTTTCACGGATTAGGTGATATGGAGTTCGAAAAATGAATTTAGCAAATATGATGAAACAAGCGCAACAAATGCAAAAAAGATTACAAGATGCGCAAAAAGATTTAGCTGCAACAGATATTACAGCTCAAGCAGGTAATGGTTCAGTTACTGTAATTTGTGATGGTCACGGCAAATTCAAATCAATCAAATTAACAAAAGAAGCTATCAATGCTGAAAACCCTTCTTCTGTTGATGATGAAACAGTTGAAATGTTAGAAGATTTAATTTCTTCTGCAATGAAACAAGCAACAGCTGATGCTCAAAAGAAAATGCAAGATAAAATGAAAGGCATTGTTCCTCCAGGATTAAATATCCCAGGATTATTCTAATAATGGAATATACAAAACCTTTAGCTCAATTAATAGAGTTTTTCCAAAAATTTCCTGGTGTAGGTCCTAAGTCTGCACAAAGAATGGCATTTCATCTATTAAAAATGCCATTAGGGGAAGTTCAAAGATTTGCTCAAATACTAGTGGATGCAAAACAAAACATCCACTATTGTAGCACTTGCTTTAATATGTCAGCATCAGACCCTTGTGAAATTTGCACCGACACAAGAAGAGATAACTCTGTAATTTGTGTTGTTGCAGAAACTAAGGATTTGATTGCTATTGAAAAAACTCGTGAATACAAAGGTTTGTATCACGTTCTTCAAGGTACTTTATCGCCACTAGATGGTATCGGTGTTGAAGATATTAGAATCAAAGAACTTATTACTCGTGTTGCAGATGAAAATGTAAAAGAAGTAATACTTGCACTTAGCCCTTCTGTTGAAGGTGAAGCAACAAGCTTATATCTAACAAAATTGATAAAACCATTTAACATTAAAATTTCAAGAATTGCTTTTGGTTTACCTGTTGGTTCTGATTTAGAATATGCAGATGAAATAACACTTGCAAAAGCAATTGAAGGAAGAAGAATTATAGACTAAAGGAGGCATTATGAGCCAAATTACAATCAGATCAGATAGAGACACAGACTACACTTTCACATACAAAGGTGAAGAAGTTGTTTTAGCGGCAAGAAGCATTATCAGTATTGCAAACGGATTAAACGATGTTGTTCTTCCAACTTGCAAAATGAAAATAGCTAATAATTTAATCGTTATTAAGGAGTAAGAATGACAGATGTATCAATAATTCTTGTATCATACAACACAGAAGCACTGACAAGAGATTGTCTTAAATCTGTGATGGAAAAAACACAAGGACTAACTTACGATATTTGGGTTGTTGATAATAATTCATCAGATAATTCTTGCGAAATGATAAAAAAAGAGTTCCCACAAGTTAATTTAATTGAGAATAAAGAAAATAAAGGATTTGGAGCAGCAAATAATCAAGCTATAAAACAATCAAAAGCAAAATATGTGTTTTTACTGAACACAGATACACTGCTTTTAAATAATGCTGTTAAAATCCTCTTTGACTATATGGAAGAAAACCAAGAAATTGGCGCTTGTGGCGGAAATTTATATGACGCAAATGGCAAACACGTTCACTGCTATGGGCATTATAAAACTTTTACATCTAAAATGGTTAAAACCTTTAAATTAGCTGCATTTTTCCCAAAAGAAAAAGCTATTAACGAAGATAAAGGCGAAAACGAAAAAGACGAATTTAAAGAAGTTGATATTATTGTTGGCGCTGATTTGATGATGAGAAAAAGCGTTCTTGATAATGTTGGTATTTTTGATGAAGAATTTTTCTTATACGATGAAGAAACAGAGCTTCAATTCCGTATAAAACAAGCGGGGCATAAAATTATACTTAATCCAGAATCTAAAATTGCGCATTTAGAAGGTAAATCGACAAAAAACCGAGCTATTTCTAGAGCACATAAAATGGAAAGCGAAATCTTATGCTACAAAAAATGTTATGGAACAAAAAAATTAGGTTTATATAAATGGATTTGTTGCTTACCTAATTTGCCAAGATTTTTTGCACATCCTAAAATTATCGGAAAAGCATTTAAAACTATAATAAAGATGTAGTTTCGCTATCAAAAAACATAATGTTATTTGTGTTAACTTTTAGTATAATTTCTTTCTCGATTTTAAAATCTGAAGGCAAGGAAGCACAACACTCGCAACCATTTGCACTAAAATAAGCTATTTGAGAATTGCCAAGCATTTCGGAAATTTCAACTTGTGAATTAAATTCAAAATTGGCCTCAATAGGATTAAAATTCTCTGCACGAATACCAAGAATCACATTTATTCTTGAACCTAATTTTGCTTTTTGTTCTTCATTTAAACCAAAAGCTGAACCATTAATTGTAATTGTATTATTTTCTACTTTTGCGCTAATAAAATTCATAGCAGGGGAACCCAAAAAGCCACCAACAAACTTATTTATCGGCTTATTATAAACCTCAATTGGAGTTCCAATCTGTTGAATAACACCTTTATCAATAACCGCAATTCTATCACCCATTGTTAAAGCTTCTGTTTGGTCATGAGTTACATAAATAAATGTTGTTTGCAGTTTCTGATGCAATTTTTTTATTTCAGAACGCATTTGAACTCTTAACTTTGCGTCTAAGTTTGATAATGGTTCAT
>CAZNLZ010000208.1:0-3069 GCA_964574225.1 uncultured Muribaculaceae bacterium
TATTTGGTATATTTAATATTACACTTTGGTAAACAAAATCTGTAATATCGATTTCGTCACTTCCGTTTAAATCTTCAACAAAGCCGTCCTGCTTTAATTCAAACTCGCTTTCATATTCTTCGCTTAGTGAATATTTTGTAAAGAATTCTTCAACTTTTATTTTGTATTCTTGGTTGAATTCTTTCAAACACATATCGCATGTGTGAATTAGATTTGCTTCTATATTTCCAGTTATTTTAATTAAATTGCCAATTATTTCGGCTCTTAAATTTGCTTTAACTGGAACCTCATTGTTGAATTCTTCATATATTTCAGAAAACTCTATTTCTTTTATTTTGTTTTCTGTGTTTTCTATGTCTGTAATATTTATCTTCATCCTTTTAATTGTAAATTGAAGATGTATTTTGTCAAATAAAAAGAGTAGCGATTGCTACTCTTTTTTTATTATATTTTATACATATTTTGGTGCTGAAGTTTGAATTAATTGTGATTTTGCTTCTGAAGCTTTGTTTAGTTCTGCGCTTGCTGCTTCTAGCTGTGTTTGGAATTTTTTCATCCTCATTTCTAATTGCTTATCGAGGTTTTCTAATTCCGCCATCCTTGCCTTCAGTTTTTTAACCGTTTCTGAATCATTATTTCCAATATCACTAATTTGAGTTGTGAATTGAGTAATCGTTTCTGTTAAGTCCAATCTTTGTTGAGAAATATCTGAAATTTTGGACTGAAGTATGTTCACTCGCATTGTCAGAAATAATTCTCTTTGGAATAGTGCTACGTAACCCATTTTTTCTTACCTTGTTTGATTTAGTGATCTGCCTTTTAAAAACACGTGTTCTGAATTTTGCGCCAGAATCAACTCTGTTTTCTTTAGTTTGTACTTTTCGTAGTTGATACGATACTGGATTTTTTTAATCTTTTGATTCATTGTAAAAAGCTCTTGGAAGTAAGTCTTTGTACTTTGAATCGCCATTTTAATTGGATTTTTCTTCTTTAAAAAGGCTTTTGTAAAGTTCAAAAAATTCCTTAGTTTATTAAATTCTAGTTGTAGTGTTGCCGCTGCATTTTGTCTAGCCACTATATTTCTCCTTGCTGGACAAGACTACATAAATACTAAAACATCTCATTTTAAATAATTGCCTATGTCAAAATATTCTTTCGTCTTGTTGTTTTTCTATTTTTTTGAGGCTTACTACCTCGAACCTCTTTAATTTCCTAGTTTTTTTATCGGTCTATATTTATTTATTCTTTAATTTTTTTTTTATTAAAAATAAAAAAAATTTACATTTTTTTACAAAAATGTAAATTTATTAGCTATATTCTAAATATTTTTATCTTTATCTATAAAAATTTATTACATCATTAACTATGTTAATAATTCTTGTTGTAATTTCTTCAATGTACTCTGCACTTGCTAGACCATTTATTACAATATCCGCATTTTTCATTGTTGGTCTTATGTATATTTGTGCTGTTGAGTTAACATCTTCAAATTGTACTTCAGCTGCACTTCCAGTTTTACCTCTAGAAATAGCTCTTGCAAACCATCTTTCTCTTATTTTTTCGTAAGGAGTAAATACATATACTTTTACGTCGAATAAGTCCACAAGTTCTTCGCCTAATACATATAAACCTTCAGCCAAAATAGCTCTTGTTGGATTTTTGTATGCTCTATTAGGAATGCTTTCACAAGTTACAAAATCATATTCTGGTGCATTAACACCACAACCGTGTTTTAAACTTATTAAATGAGCTCTCATTAATTCTAAGTTAATTGCGTCAGGTTTATCAAAACTAAAGCCAGTTTTATACAATTCTTCGTAGCTGCCTGCTCTTTTTAGTTCTTCTGATGTGTCTTTGTAATAATCATCACAACATAATGATGTGTATGTTTCATTAAATAATTTTTTTCTTAATGCTTTTGAAACATAGTTAACAAGTGTTGTTTTTCCTGAAGCAGATTCACCTGTTATACCAATCAAACATTGTTGTCTTTTATTTTCAATGTAATCTTTTACAGTGTTAATTAATACTTTTTCGTTAATTGAAAGGAAAAGAGGTTGTTTTTGTCTTCGGTCTTCTTCTAAAATGTCTTTGATTCCGTCGACAATTCTAAATACAGCAAGACTTCTGTTTTGTTGTACTTCACGTTCTCTCAGATTTTCTCTCTCTAATGTGCTTTCACCAGCCATTATTTTCTCCACTCTGTATCCGTTAAGTTTGCTTATACAAAAATCAATTATAAAATAATTTGTTAGGTCATGTTTCTAATCTTAAGAATTATTACTAAAAATTTTTATATATGATTCACAATCGTCTATTCGTTCTTGTATAAGCATTTTCACGAATTCTACTCGTTCTTTTATTTGTTTTTCGTTCTCTATTTTTTTTGTTAAGAATTGTTTTTTTATGTTTAACAATAAACTTTCTTTTAATTTTTTTATTTTTTCGTATATAGAAATATCAATGTATTTCGTATCTTCATACATTGTTGATAAAATCTCATTTACTATAAATAATGCCTCATCTGCATTGTTTTTATTTATAGATTTTAATAATTCCTGCATTTTAATTAATATATTTATATATATAGGAAGAATTTTCTTTTTTTTGTTTACTAGTGTTTTGGTAAAATATTTTTTTGTTGCTCTATATCCTTCGTTTGCAAGTTCTTCTTTTATGTTCTTTTCAATAGTAAAGTCGAAGAGAATTACATCTTTTGTGTCTAATACAATATAATCATATCTGTCATTTTGATTGTTTTGATTATAAACATTTTCCGTACATAGATACCATATTGTGCTTATTATTGAGTTTAAGTAGTCCATTGGATGTTTATAATCTGTTCCTTCTTTTGTTCCTTCTAATCGAAATTCCAACAATCTAGCTTCTGACGAATTTAGACTTTGGAAAACATTGCAACCAGCCCAGCTTTTTATTAGGTCTCCATCAACTAATAAAGAATCACCTATATTTATTGGTTTCATTAATCCAGGCATACAAGCAGATGTTCTCACTGCAAACGCGATTTCTTCATCAGGTGTATTTTCTTTTGAAAAAATATAAGGTGTA
>CAZNLZ010000209.1:0-3064 GCA_964574225.1 uncultured Muribaculaceae bacterium
ATACATAAAAAAAGATTAAAAGATGAGAATAACAAAAGCAAAGTTTCTAACAAGCGCTCCTTCTATTAAGGAATGTCCTGACTTAAATCTTCCAGAGTTCGCTTTGATTGGGCGTTCAAATGTTGGTAAGTCTTCATTTATTAATGCTATTGTTAATATAAATGGTTTGGCGAAGACTAGTAATACGCCTGGAAAAACCAGATTGATTAACTTGTTTAATGTTAATGATGCTTTTGTATTTGCTGATTTGCCTGGTTATGGTTATGCAAAAGTTTCAGGTAAAATGCAAAATGATTGGCAAAAAAATCTTGAAAAATATTTGTTAAATAGAGAGTCTATCGTTAGCTTAATTCAGTTAATTGATTCAAGACACCCAATTCAAGCTAATGATAAACAAATGGCAGAATGGATTAGACATAATAATCTTCCTTGTTTTGTTGTTGCAACAAAAGTTGATCAGATTAAGCGTGCACAAATAAAGCCTACCTGTGAAAAATTTGAAAAAGAACTTGGATTGCCTGTTTTCCCATTTTGCAAATCAGACAATTTTTATAATCAAAAAATAATAGCCAAAATTGAAGAATTGATAAAATCTAGTTCTATCTAGTTCTTGTATTTTCTAAGAATAATCTAATACATTTATTTAAATTTGTTGGTGTTGCAAAGTTTTTTCGCTCTTGCTTTGCTGTTTTTATTTCAACAGCCTTTGGCTTTTCTATTTCGATAGTTGTTTCAACTTTTTGTTGTTGTGGCTTTTTCTCTTTTTTTACAGGTTTTTGCGGTTCATCGTCTATGAATTCAATTTCACTTTTTTTTAATGGTTTTTTTATAATTGCTACTATTACTAATATTAAAACTAGTGCAACAGTTGCAATTACAGGCATATAAGGGAATGCATTATTAGAAGATGAAGTTTCTACTTCAACAGCACCAGCCGGCGGAACAGGAACTTCTGTTCCTGTTTCAAACGCTGGTACTTCAAAATTTTTAAATAAATCTGGTGAAGGAGTATTACTCATTTACTTTTTCTTCGCCCTCTGCTTTTTTTGTTTTACGAGGTTTTCTGCCTGGTTTCTTTTTCTCAGATTTTGGCTCTTCTGCTTTTACTTCTTCAGTTTTTGCTTCAGTTACTGTATTTTCTGGTTTTTCCTCTGTTTTTGTTTTGCGAGGTTTTCTTGCAGGCTTTTTACCTTTTTTCTCTTCTTTTGGTGCTTCAACAACGGGTTGCTCTTGTTTTGTTTCAACAACTTCAACTGCTTCAACTGCTTCAACTGCTTCAATAACTTGTTCTACTGGTTTTACTTCTTCAACAACAGTTGGTTGTTCTTGTTGTTTTTGTTCAACATTATTTTCTTGTTTTCTGTTGTTGAATTTATTGAAGTTCTTTTTGTGTTGATTGTTGTTATTTTGTTGTTGAGCTTGTTGCTGATTTTGTGGTTCAGCTTCATTTAATGGATTGTTATTTGGGTTGTTGAATACTTTATTTTGTTTGTAGTTAGGTGTTTTGTTTTTAATTTGTTGTGCTGGAATTTTTAGTTTTGCAGCTTTTGCTTTAATTTCACCTTCAACAACCGGTGCAGAGAATGTTAAATCATCTGCAATGTATCCGTTACCTTGACAGTGTGGGCATTTCTTACTGAATAATTCAGATAAGCTTTGACCTTGTCTATGTCTTGTTAACTCAACTAATCCCAAGTCAGAAAGTTGACCAACTTGAGGTTTTGCTTTATCTTTTTCAAGAGCAAGTTCTAACTCTTCCATAATTGCAAGTTTATCTCGTCTATTGTTCATATCAATAAAGTCAACGATAACCATACCGCCAATATTTCTAAGTCTTAATTGTCTTGCAATTTCATGTACAGCTTCCAAGTTTGTTTTTACAATAGTTTCATCTTGAGTGTTTGAGCTTACAAACTTACCACTGTTTACGTCAATTACTGTTAACGCTTCTGTTGTTTGGATGAATAAATATCCCCCACTTGGTAAATTAACTTTTGTTTGTAGAGCTGCTTTAATTTCTTTTACAACGCCAGATGCTGCAAGCAATGTTTCAGAACCTTTGTAAACGTTTACTTCAATATTTTTATTCATATTCCAATTTTGAAGAATTTGTTGTGTTCTGTGTGCTCCGTAAGATGTATCTAAAATTATTTCATCCACATCTTCGCTACAAGCTTCTCTCATAACTCTGTATAATAAATCTTGGTCTCTATATAGTAAGCTTGGTGCAGGGCGTGTTTCTGCAGCTGTAACAATTGTATTCCATTTTTCTAATAGAATTTCTAAATCTTCTTGAATATCAGCATCAGATTGTCCTTCTGCCTCTGTTCTAACAATAACACCAACGCCAACAGGTTTTAAAAGGCTGATAATTGATTTTAATCTAGCTCTTTCTTTGTTAGATACAATTTTTCTTGAAACGTTAATTCCTGTTTCGTGTGGCATAAGAACCAAGAAACGACCAGGAAGGCTTAATAGAGTTGAAACTCTTGGACCTTTGTGTCCTACAGGTTCTTTTACTACTTGTACAATAATTTTTTGTTTTGGTGAAAGTTTTTCTTTTAAAGTACCTTTACCAATTGCATCATTTGCGTGCAAAAAGCCCATTTTGTCATAGCCAACGTTAACAAATGCAGCGTCAATACTTGGAAGAATATTATCAACTGTTGCAAGATAAACGTCGTTCAAAAGTACGTCACCTCTGTGAACAAAAAATTCACAAATTTTTCCGTCTTCGATTACTGCGGCTATGTTATCTCTTTCTGCTACAACTATCGCTTTTGACATAATGTTTCCTTTTCTAATTATAAATCCTTAAAGCTTGTTCATATCTTTGTCATAAAAATCTGTTCTGATAATTCTGAAATCAACATCATTGTTAAACAACTTAATTACATCATCAGGTTTAACAGATGGTATTTCATCTGATTGCCCAGTTTTCAAAATCATTCTGATTTTGCCTTCTGATACGTCAACAGATTTGATTGACGGTTTAATATTTACAAGTTTTTTTACACCTTTTTTATTTATCTTCTCTATAAATATTTCATTACTTGAAGATATC
>CAZNLZ010000210.1:0-3059 GCA_964574225.1 uncultured Muribaculaceae bacterium
TGGATAGAAGATTTGGTTGAAAAAATTGAGAGTTGCGGTTCAAGCCAAGTTTATTCTATTCTTAAAAGATGTGATGAAAAATACGTAACTGAAACTGCATATGAGAACCCAAAATTTGTAGAAGATGTGTTACGTGATGTGATTGGCTTCTTAGAAGAAGATAAAAAAGTTACCTTCTATGAAGTTGAAGTTGAAGCTCAAGAAAGCATACACAATCATAATGCTTGGGCTTTTCAAACTGAAGATAAACTAGCTGGAGATATGTAATGAAAGAATTATTCAACGATTATGTTCAATCTTTGGAAACATATATCATGTTCCAAATCAAACAAGAAACACAAAGACTTACGCCTGAATTGACCGCAAAAGGACGAAAGCCTATTTCTTTGGCTATGGGTGCTCCTGTGACAGCGCCACCTAAGTTTGTTCATGAAAAGTTAATTGAAGCAATTAATACTGAAGGAACTCATACTTACACTACACCAAAAGGTGAAGCGTATTTAGTTGATGCTATTGCTACAAGAATGAAAAATCGTTTTGGTATTGAATTCGATACAAAGACAGAAATCTGTTCTTTAATTGGTTCTAAAGAAGGTATTGCCAATATGATTAGAGCATTGGTAAATCCTACAACAGACAAAGAAAAACAAGATATTGTTTTAATCCCAGACCCTGGGTATGCTTCTTATAAAGAAATGGTAAAAGTTTCTGGTGGTATGGCTTATGGATTGCCATTGACTCCTGAAAACAACTATATGCCTAATCTTGATGAAGTGGCAGAAAAATTGGAAAAAGATGGTTATTCAATGAAGAGAGTTAAGGCTCTTATTATTAACTATCCAAATAACCCATTAGGCGCAGTTTGTGATTTAGACTATATGAAACATGCTGTTGCTTTCTGTAAGAAACACAATATTCTTTTAATGTCAGATGCGGCATATGTTGATGTTGTGTTTGAAGGACAACCAAAAGCACCTAGTGTATTTGAAGTTGTTGGTGCAAAAGATGTTGCTGTTGAATTCTATAGCTTCTCTAAACCATATTCAATGACTGGTTGGAGAATTGGTTGGGTTTGCGGTAACAAAGAAGCAGTTGGTGTATTTGCAAAATTAAAATCAACAATTGATACTGGTATTTATAAACCAATTCAAAAGGCTGCTGCTGAAATTTTGAATTCAAAAGAAGGCGATGAATATATTCAAGAAGCAAACCGTGGTTTTGAAAAGAAACAAAAACTTGTTGTTCAAGGCTTTAAAGAGCTTGGTTGGGATATGGATAAATTAAACCCACCAAAGGCAACATTTTATTTATGGTTGCCAATTCCGCCAGAATATAAAACTTCAAAAGAGTTTACTGATGCTGTTTTAAATAAATCTGGTGTTGTTTTAGTTCCGGGTAATGGCTTTGGCGAAAACGGTGAAGGCTGGTTCAGAATGTCAATTGTTGCTTCTGAAGAGCAAATGGTTGAAGTAATCAGAAGATTAAAAGAAGATGGATTCTATTTTGAATAAAACAGTAATTGTTGATTATGATGCAGGAAATTTAAGAAGCGTGGCAAATATGCTCACGTTTCTTGATGTTCCTTTTGAAATTTCATCAGATAAAGATGTTATTTTGAATGCTGATAGAATTATTTTTCCTGGACAAGGACACTTTGCTCAAGCAATGGGAAATCTTGAAAAGAAAGGCTTGGTTCCTGTTATAAAAGAATGTTGTGAAAAAGGTATTCCTTTTTTAGGTATTTGTATTGGTCTTCAAATTCTTTTTGAAAAAAGTGAAGAAGCACTAGGAACCGTTGGTCTTGGTATTTTAAAAGGTGAAGTTAAAAAGTTTACTCAAGGAAAGATTCCGCAAATTGGTTGGAATAAAGTTGTTCCTACTGTTAACAATAAATATTTACTAGACGATTACTTTTATTATGTGAACTCATATTATGTTGTTCCAGAAGATGAAAATATAATTAGTGCATATACTGATTACAATGGTAAGTTCTGTGCGGCTGTTCAAAAAGGGAATGTGACTGCTGTTCAATTCCACCCAGAAAAAAGCTCACAGGCAGGACTGACATTCTTTAAAAATTGGTTAAAAGGATAAAAAAGAGAGGTTTTAAAACCTCTCTTTTTTCTTTATTAGATTTTTATTTGATTAATTCTATTACAAATGGAAATTTAACAACTTGATTATTTGATAGCTTTATTGCCGCAACAATCATTAGTATAATGTTTGCAATTATCAAAATAGGAGAACCAATAAAGCATATTAATTGACCTAATAGTGGAATAATATTGACTGCAAATAAAATAACAAAAGCAATCAACAATGTTAATTGGAAATTCAATAAATGTACTAAGTATTTCTTTGTTTCTTCTTCCATTGTATCTTTGTTTGCAAACCAAACAAGAAGTGGAACAAGAACGCCTAGTATAGTGCAACTAATAGTTGTTAAAACTAAAGTATTTTTGTTATTTTCCATAAAAAACTCCTTACTAATCTTAAATTCATTATTCATTATATCTTTTTATTTGCTTTTCATCAATATTTGAACAATGTGCTTTTTTAATATAAAATTGTTGTGCGAGGTGTTCAGATGTTCAAAAAAATTAAATCTTTATTTAAAAAAGAGAAAAAAACGTTTAAATATGTAAGTTGTGAATATATTCAACATGGTTTTAATGTTGATTATGAAGATATTAAAATGTGCTGTTTCAACTGCCACGAGGGTGGTGGACGACAAATTCTAATCGATAATTATAAAGGTGAGATGATTGATTGGAATAAGTTTTTTAAAGAAAAACGCAAAATGCGTGAACTTAATAAAAAGGGTATAATTCTTGAACGTTGTAAAGGTTGTTTTTTCTTAAAAGAACGAGAATGGGATGATGAAGATTATATTAATTATATGGTTTTCAATCATTGGACATTGTGTAATTGTAAGTGTAAATACTGTTTTACAAATGAACAATCAGATTTCTTTAATGCTAGAGAAAACTATAATATGTACCCTGTTATCAAGAAACTTGTTGAAATGGGTAAGGTTCGTGGCGGCGGAGAAATTGGTT
>CAZNLZ010000211.1:0-3053 GCA_964574225.1 uncultured Muribaculaceae bacterium
AACTGATACATTTCATCATAACAAGTTGATGACATATATAACATGTTTTCAACACCGTTAACCTGTGATTCAACAAGTGACGCAACTGATGATTCAATAACTGCCGCACTTGCACCAGGATATGACGCTGATACTGTTACCTGTGGTGGTGTAATATTTGGATATTTTTCAAGTTGTAATCCAAACATTGATACTAAACCAACAATGGTAATGAAAATTGATATAACCATCGCAAAACGAGGTTTTGTGATGAAGAAATATAATCCCTTTTTCTTTTTATTATCTTCCATTTATATTCTACCTATTATTTTGCTTATTCTACTGTTTCTGGTTGTTCTGGTTGTTCAACTTCTGCTTCAGCTTCTGTTTCAACTTCTTCTTCAATATCCGCTTCAATTTCAGTTTCTGCTTCAACTTCAGATTTTACTTCTGCTTCAGTTTCTAAAGGACTTGGATTAACTACTTGTCCTGGCATACTAATACTTTGAACACCTTTTGCAACAATATTATCAGTTGCTTCAAGACCTTCTTCAACAATCCAGTTTTTATTTACTTCTTGTGAAACTTTAATATTTTTTCTTTGAGCTTTATTTTCAGCATCAATTACCCAAACATAATAACCTTGAGCGTCGTTCAATGCTGCTGATTGAGGAACAGCTAAGGTTTCTCTTGGCATTGTTGATTTAATAACAACACTTACAAAGTCACCAGGAACTAATAATTCATTAGCATTTTCAAAAGTTGCTCTTAAATCAATAGTACCAGTTGTTGGGTTAACTTCATTACCAACATACTCAATTTTACCAACTTCGTCATATACACTACCGTCAGCTAATTGAAGTTGAACTTCCATATGGTCTAAGTTGCTAGAACCATCTTTTTTAAATTTCATAAATTCGCTACTTTTTAAGTTGAATAATACATAAATTGGACTTGTACTAACAACTCTAGCGATAGGACCTGTTGCTGTATTTACTAGGTTACCTTCTGTAATAATAATTTTACCAATTTTACCATCAACAGGAGCTAAGATTTTTGTGTAGCTCAAGTTTAATTTTGCATCAGCTAATTGAGCTTTAGCAGCGTCTAATGCTGCTTTTGATGTATCACGAGTTGCTAATGCTTGGTCATAATATGATTTACTTACATAATCACTTTTAACTAGTTCTTGTGCTCTAACAAGTTCCTTTTCAGCATTTGTTAACGCAGCTTGCGCTTGTCTAACATTTGCAGCTGCTGTATTAACTAAATTTTGATATTGGTCTGGCTCAATTAGGAATAATGGTTGACCTTTTTTTACTTGGTCACCTTCTTGGAAATAACTTTTTTGTAACCAACCATTGATTCTTGCAACAATATCAACAGAATATTTTGCTTCAACTCTACCAGCTGATTCTGATTGCGAATAAACAGCTTGTGTGATTGGGTTCATTGTTTGAACAGCTTTTGGCATTTTTGCCGCTTTTTGTTGCATATAACCAGCATAATAACTTGTTGCTTGTCTAAAACCAATTGAACCTAGTATAAATACTAATAGGAACAATACCCATCTGTGTTTTTTGTTTTTTAAGTAACCCATATTTTATCCTCTTATTCTATTTTTAAGTTATTTTTATATATTGTTATAGCTTCAACTAGGTTTTTAATTCTTTCTTCCCCCATTGAAGCTAATGCGTTATATTCAATTTCTTTTGCTTTAGAAATTTGTTCTTCAGCATATTTTTTGCCATCTTTCGTAAAAGAAATAACTTTATTTCTTTTATCGGTATCTGACTCAATTGGTTCTTTTATAATACCTTTGGTTAAAAAGCCCTTAATTATTGCGTTTACTGTTTGTTTTGGCAAAAAAGTTAATTGTGTAATTCTTTTTTGAGTTGGATTTTTTTCTTTTTGAATAATAACCAAAACTTTAAATTCTGCTAATGTAAGACCTACGGATTTTGCGTATTCGTTATAAAAGCCAGATACTCCAATATGTATCTGCCATAATTTTTCCGAATATTCCTGTATTTTCAGCTTATCCACGTGTAAAAGTCCTAAAAAATTAATTTAATTTTATATAGTCCATTTATGGACTATTATATTATTTAAAAAAGTTCATGTCAAACATTATTTTAGGGCTTTTTCCCTTAATTTTAGGTATTTATCAAATTCCTTTTTTAAAGCTTCTTTATCAGAAAATAACATCGGATTTAGCGAATATTCAAAATCAAGCTGTTTATCAACGATATAAACTGTTGGATAACCAAAAATGCTGTATCCGTTCAAAAGTCCCTTCATTGCTGGGTCTTCGCAATTTATTGCTGCAAATGAATATTTATCTTTATATGCAAGCGAAATCAACCCAAACATTGGCATAAATCTTCGACAATATGTACACCAATCAACGTAAAACATAGCAACTACGGGCTTTTCTGTCTTTATTGCTTCTTCATATGATAAAATACCAGTTGCTGGAATTTCAATAGGAGCTTGAAGCTGTGATTGTTGTGCTTGTTCATATTCTGCATTATTTCTCAAAACAATATATGCAAAAAGGAATAGACCTATTGTTGCAAATATAAATAATCCTATAAAAAATTTTTTCTTCACAGTTTAGCTCCTTTTGGTACAACCGTTACGCCACCGGCTGAAACAAGAAATCCTCTTCTTTTATCTTCTTCTAAATCCACACCTATTTTTGTATATGGTGGGATATCTACATTTTTGTCTATAATAGCTTTTCTAATTTCGCAATATCTACCCACATTAACATTTTCCATTAAAATTGAATCTGTAACGTTTGAAAAACTGTTAATTCTTACTTGTGGGGATAGTACGCATCTTGAAATGCTACCACCAGAAATAATACAACCTTCTGAAACCATTGAGTTTGTCGCCATACCAACTCTGTCACCTTCTTCCCAAATAAATTTAGCAGGTGGAAGATTATTATTATATGTTCTTAATGGCCATTCTGTTGAATATAAATTTAAAACTGGCTTATAATCTAACAAATCCATATTTGCTTGCCAATAACTATCAATACTTCCAACATCTCTCCAATGACCACG
>CAZNLZ010000212.1:0-3038 GCA_964574225.1 uncultured Muribaculaceae bacterium
GGTTTAATTATTGATAATAATTCGTAAGTTCTCAATTTATTTCTCCTTGACTTATACATCTTTTCAATTTACATGCTATCACGAACATTTTTAAATACAAATATTTCGTATTGTTTATGTTAAAATAGTTTGCGTTATGGATATTGTTGGAAAAAATCTACAAGAACTTGAAGAATTTATGTTGGCAAATGACCAATCTAAATTTCGTGCAAAACAGGTTTATAACTGGATTTATCTTAAGTCGGTTTCATCTTTTGATGAAATGACCGATCTGCCATTAGCTACAAGAGAACTTTTGAAAGAAAAAATAACACTTTGTTCTATTTCAATCAAAGATAAACAAGTTAGTAAAGATGGAACAATGAAGTTCTTGTTTGAACTTAAAGATGGAAGTTTTGCAGAAGCTGTTTTAATGCGATTTGATAATCGGGCTAATTTAACGGCTTGTATTTCTACTCAAGTTGGATGTCCTATGGGATGTACTTTTTGTGCTACTGCAAAATTAGGATTTAAAAGAAATTTAGATGTTGATGAAATAATTCAGCAGATATTTTTAATCCAAGCCGATACTGGGTTAAAAGTTACAAACATTGTTTATATGGGACAAGGTGAACCGTTATTAAACTTTGATAATTTAATTGGTTCTATAAAAATTTTTAGAGAACAATTTCAAATTGGTGCTAGAAGAATTACTGTTTCTACTTGCGGAATTATTCCTCAAATTAATAAACTTGCAGATTTAGATTTTCAATCAACGCTTGCAATTTCGCTTCACGCACCAAATCAATCTGTTCGTCAGGAAATTATGCCTGTTGCAAAAAAATATGAGTTTAATGAACTGCTATTTTGTTTGAAAAAATATACAGAAAAAACTGGCAGAAGAGTTACTGTTGAATATGTATTGATGAAAGATATTAATGATTCTGTTGAAGCGGCGAAAGAACTTGCTTATGCAATTGCAAAGCTAAAAAGCAATGTTAACTTAATTGTTTATAATCAAAACGAAAAAAGTCCATATAAAAAGCCATCAAAGGAAAGTGTTTTAAAGTTTAAGTATATTTTAGAAGCTTCTGGAAAAAAGGTAACTGTAAGACTAGAACGTGGTGCTGATATTGACGCGGCTTGTGGTCAATTGGCATTGAAAGCTAAAAAAAATAATTAAGGGCTATTGTTTGCAAATGCTTCTTTATACATTTCCATTGAAGTTTTTCCAGTTGCAAATCTACAGCCTGAAGGGGCGAATTCTATAGATTGCCCGTGATTTCCTGATGAAATCATAAATGGGAATAAATCGTGTCCGCCTTTGTTTGGCTTTCTCATTCCATTTATATCGACAGCAAAAACAGGATATCCTGGGTAGCTAACGTATGGAATAAAAATCATTCCATCGTTAAAAACATAAGCATTTCTTGTTTTTATGTTTTCTGTTGAAAACCCTGTTGAACAGTTACCGGTAATTGTCCCTTCGTAATGTGGTGTGCAACCATCTGCGTATGCATTTTTACATTTTTTTGTGATGTTTATGTTTCTATAAAATGCATTCATAAATTCTTCGCAGTCGCTAAAATGATAAGCCCCTGTTCCACCAGTTGTTGAATTTGTTAGCGAAGTCTTGTTTCTTGCGTAATAACATTCTGGTACAAACCCTAGATCTAAAACTGTTTTTTGTAGTGCTCCATTGATTGTTGAAACAGCTTTTTTAAATTGCGCTTTGCTTGCTTCTTTGTTTGAATTAGCAGAAATTGTTGGGACTGTTATTGCCGCAATAACCCCGATTATAACTAATGTAATAAGAACTTCTGCAAGTGTAAAAGCTTTATTTTTGTATGAATTCATTTAAATATTTCTCATATTACGTGTAAAAAAAGGTTTGTAACCATTAGAATTTAATCTTTTCTCATTGTATCAGTATTTTGGCCTTTTGTAAACTAATATTAGATTTAACTTGCCAGATTTTGTTTTTATGTGTAAAATCATAGTAAGTTCACATGTATTTATTTTTTGTGACACGGTAGAATCTAATCAACATTGAATTTTTAGAAAAGAGTAAGTTAAAACCGAAAAGGGAAGAGTAATTAATTCTTGCTTAGAAAAAGGGGCAGATTAAATGTATGTAAATAAGTGTATTAAATGTGGCGCTGAGTTTGAAACAAAGAATCCAAAAAGGGTAATATGCCCAAATTGTTTGTATTCTGATAAGAAATATACAGAAGAATTATCTCAAGAAGCTGCAGGTGCTAGTTCCGAACAAACTGCTCCAAAAAGAAATTCTTATTCTTTTGGTTCTGATGAACCTCGTGAAGACCGTCGTCCAAGACAATACGACAGAGGTGATAGACCTCAATATAACCACGATAGAGGAGATAGACCTCAATACAATAGAGGTGGTTATGGAAATAACAGATATAACAATGATAGACCTCGTGACAATCGTGGTGGTCAAGGTGGTCAAAGACCATATAACAAGTTTAATAATGGTGGAGGACAACGTCCTCAACGTAGCGGTGGCTTTAATCGTGGTGGTGGTTTTAATAAAACTCGTCCAATGGGTGGTGGAAGACCAAAACCACAACGTCAAAAGCAATTATTGGTTAGCAAAGAACAAATTGAGCAAATTGAAATTCTTTATAAGAAGGCTCTTCCTCTGCCAAATCCTGATGTTCACGAAATTATCGGACAAGCAATTGGTTTAGAACCAAGAAAAGTTTTCTTTGGTATTAATTTAGTTAGACAAAAATTAATGCTACCTAAATTGCCATTCCCAAAAAGAAAATTAGCGGTTTCTCCAGACCAACTATTTGCAATTAAAAATTTATATGAACCATTGTTGCCATTGCCTCCAATCGGTTGTCACAAAATTATTGCGGCTCAATTAAGAATGGATGAATGGAGAGTTCACGTTGGTATTGGTTTGATTAGAAAACAAATGGGCTTAGACCGTTGGAACCAAGAACGTGAAGACGCTCCAGAAGAATACAAAAAGACAAAATAGTTATGAGTGATAATTTAATCTCTATTGCTAAAATTCTTAATTTTCA
>CAZNLZ010000213.1:0-3036 GCA_964574225.1 uncultured Muribaculaceae bacterium
GGGCTATTAGCTCAGGTGGCTAGAGCGTACGCCTGATAAGCGTAAGGTCCCTGGTTCGAGTCCAGGATGGCCCACCATAAAGCGGACAATAACATTGGTTATGGTCCGCTTTATAGTTTGCAGGTGGATTGAAAAAGAGTCTTTCTTATAGTTGAGCCTAGATATTCAGTATGTGGCTTGAGCACTGTGCCGAGCAAAACGATTATGATTTAGGAAAAATTTCTTCTTTTATTCTTTCAGAAAGAAGTTTTCTTAATTTTATTTCAGATAGTTCTTCTTTTTTATATTCATCAATTTTTATATCATTTTTTCTTGTTATTTTAAATTCTGCTGGCTTTGTTCCGCAATCTAGTGGAAAGTGATTTTTTCTTAGTAGTGTATAGTCTGAATCTATTGTAATTGTTACTATATCAACATCTGCATTAATTGCTATTTGTGCTGCGCCTTTATGTAATTTTATTTCTTCATTTGGAAGAGTTCTTGTTCCCGTTGGGAAAATAATTATATTAAATCCATTTTCAAGAGCAGATTTTGTTTCTGTTTGAAAATCGTCTAAATCAATATCATTAATGATATATAGGCATTTTACGATTTTATACATAACAGGATTTTTAAGTAAGTCTTTTTTTGCAAGACATAAGCTGTTTGGAATAAGTCCAATTAATAGAACTATATCTATTAAACTTGGGTGAGATGCAACTATTACTTTTCCTTTTATATTATTAAATTCGCCAATAGTTTTTAGTTTAATTGAAGCGAATTTTTGCATGACAATAGTAAAAAACTTCCAAGATTTATGTATAACATTTGCACAAAATCTTCTGTGTTCGTACCCTTTAAGAAAGATTGCACTAATTGGAATTATTAAAAGCCCAATAGATAGTGCGCCTAGTGCAAATATAATCATTTGTATTAAAACAATAAAACCTCTGATAAAACGCATATTAACCTCTTTTAAGTGTGTATAAATCAGAGTAGTAACATTGTCTTTTGTTTTCTAAGAAGGATATAAAATCATCAAAAGAATCTTTCTGTTGATTTGTTTCTCTTACAAAAATTATTTCTTGAGCATGCTCACTTAACTTTGTTTTAGAACAAAAAAATGACACGCTATTTAATTCTTCCTTGTTTTCTGTAAAACAAAAGATTGTTGGGTTTTCTTTGCTGGTTAATATTGCTTCAAGGATTCCATACGAAAGAGTATTTTCTCCTGCTGAAATTGAATTATATGAAGATTTTATTTTGTTTAGCAGTGAAAATAGTCCAATTGTCGCATTATGAACAGAGAAACTAAAGCCTGTTGGGGAAATTTCGCCTTCTTCTTTTCTTTGTTGAATAAGTTTTAGTACTCTTTCGATATCACCATATTGAGAAGCAAAAATTAAATTTGGGTTTGTATTATCATCCCAAACGTTATAAAGAGTTGATAAACCTGCTTTGCCGAGCAAATCAAGTTTTCTTCTCATCAACATTGGAATAAAAGAAATATCAGCTATTTCTTTTTTTAAGTAAGAGTGTTTATTTATATAAAACTTCATAGAATTCATGCTAATATTAATATTAGTATAATAGGTTGTTAATTGCAAAAATGATAAGTATTACGAAAGTTTCAGCAATATGTAATTTGGGCGAAAATCTTGAAGAGATTTTTAAAAATGCCTGTGATGGTATTTTGCTTCCTCATGTAATAACTGTAGAATTGCCATTAATTCAAGATGCAACTTATAATTTAAGATGTAATCAGATTTTGCTCCATTTATATAATCAATTGGATTTTAATGCGGATAAGTATCTTTCAGAAAGAATTGGGATTGTCATTGCAACGACTAATTCAGGTATTGATGAGTTTGAAGCAAGTAATAATTTAGAACATTTGAAAATTTCAAATCCTGCTGAATTTCTGAAAGAATATATTGGTTCAAAAGGTTTTACTGCTTGTGTTTCTACTGCTTGTACGTCTGGCGTTAAAGCTTTTTCAACTGCAAAAAAATTATTAGAAAACGATATTTGTGATGTTGTTATTGTTGGTGGAGTTGATCCTATTGCTAAATTGCCTGTTTCTGGATTTTCTGCTTTAGAGGTTTTAACAAAGGATTTAACTAATCCATTTTCTAAAAATAGAAACGGTATGAATATTGGTGAGGGTGGTGCGTTATTTGTTTTAGAAAAAGAAGCCAAAGGCGTTAAATTATTAGGTATTGGAGAAACATCTGATGCATATAATGCTGCAACTCCTGACCCAAGCGCACAGCAAGCAATAAAAGCAATTAGAATGGCATTAGATAATGCAAATTTAAAACCTGATGATATAGATTATATTAATTTGCATGCAACAGGAACTATTGCTAACGATATTATGGAAGCTCGTGCAGTTAGTGAGGTCTTTGGCGATAAAGTTTATGCTAGTGGTACAAAGTCATTAACAGGTCATTGCTTAGGTGCTGCTGCAAGTATTGAAACTGCGTTATGTATTAAAGTTTTAGAAACTGGTAAAATGGTTCCTCATATATATGATGGTGAGTATGATGAGGAATTACCAAAGATTAAATTGGTTGAAAAAAATAATTTAAAATCTGATAAAATGGAAGTGTGCATGTGCAATGCATTTGGTTTTGGTGGAACAAATGCTGTTTTAATTATAGGTAAATAAAATGAAGTATGACTTAGAAAAAATATTGCCTCATAATCATCCTATGATATTGATTGATAATATAAAGGAAATAAATATAGAGGAAAAGTATTTAGTTGCACAAGTCGTGATATCAGAAGATAAAATATTTTTTGATAAAACCATAAATGGTGTTCCATATTTGTCTGGAATAGAATATATGGCTCAAACAATTGGTTGTTATGCCTTCTTCCGAGCACAAAGAACAGAGCCAAAGTTGGGTTTTTTGTTGGGAACACGTTCATATAAAAGCAATATTGAAAAATTTGAAAATGGAAAAACATATAGCATTAAAGTTAGCGAAATATATGGCGATAGCGAACTTGTTTCGTTTGACTGTTTAATTTATAATGAAGATGAAGAGTGTG
>CAZNLZ010000214.1:0-2977 GCA_964574225.1 uncultured Muribaculaceae bacterium
TTTTTTGATGAAATATCTAATCTTGCTCCGTGTACTCTTAGGCCATCACAGCCTACATTCATTGCATTAAATATTCCCATTAGCCGTTACCCATATTAATAACTGTTTTTAACTCTGTGATTAAAGAAGACATTCTCTTTGCAGCAACTGTATAGATTAATGAATTCTTTTGCATTTCTGATAATTCGTTTGCTGGATTTACCTTTTCATTTGAAGTTTCAACTGTAACAGGAGAAGGTCCCAATTTTGTTGCCAACTTTGTTTCTAAAGGATTTGCAAGACCACCTAAATATTGAGAAAAAGATACATCTTTTCTTCTATAATTAGGAGTATCCATGTTTGCAAGGTTTGCAGATAAAGCCTTATGCTTTTCTGCTATTAAATCTAATGCACCTATTGTTCTAGAAATCGGATTCATCTACTCACCTTCTTTATTGATTTAGTTGTAATGCTTTTGCGTACATATCGTTTACTGTCTGCATAACCTTAAAACTAGCAAGCATTGAAGCATTAGTTCTAAGAACAGTGTAAACTTCACTAATCATATCTATATTAGTAATTTCTAAATTACCTTGTTGAAATCTAGTATGACCTTTTAATAAAACAGGTTCTCCAGATTCAACAGTTAAATAATATTTGTTGTTATCAGCTTTCTTTAAAGCTTCTGGATTTTGGAAGTTCACAAGAGGAATAGTTCCTAATACTTCTCTTTGTGTACCATCGTTAGAAAATATTTCAACTTCTCCATTTGGTTTAATAGCCAAATTATCGTAATCTATAGGTAGTTGAATACCATCACCTACAAGATAGCCATCATTAGTAACAAGATAACCATCTTTATCAACAGTTAAAGAACCTTCTCTTGTATATGTAACATCACCTGTAGCAGAAGTAACAGGAATAAAACCAGTACCCACAATAGCAATATCAAGTGGACGATTAGTTCTTTGAACTGAACCTTGAGCAAAATCTGTTCTTTCTACACCAGCAAGATATCCATTTTCATCAAGGATTTGTTCAAAACGAACAGCTTTATAACCATTAGTGTTATAGTTTGAAACATTAGAAGATACATAACCCAATTTTTCAAATTGAAGTTCTGCATTCACTATACCTTTATTGATTATACCTTGTATTGTTGTCATTTATTACCTTTCTAGCTACCTAATGATGAAATTACTCTTTGTAAGTTTGAATTTTGAATTTGATATAACTGTCTGTTTGCCTCAAAAGTTTTTGTGTATGGCATTGCTTGCATAAATTCTGATTGCAAATTTACGTTTGAAAATTCGTTATAGCCTTGCCTTACATTTGGAGCTATAACAGCAACTCCATCTTGTGTAACAACAGACAATGTACCAGCTGTTTCAAACTTGTTTGTTTTTATATCTAAAACTCTTACAACACCATTTAAATCAACTGTAATATCGTTTAATTTTTCAGGAACCAATGGTAAAACAATAGGTTGACCCATATTGTTTAGAACTTTTCCACCTTCCAAAGAAAGAAGTTCACCTTGTTTATTCAATTTAAAACGGCCGTCTCTTGTGAGTTTAATGCCTTCATCAGTAAGAATTTGAAAATAACCCTTTTCAGCCAAAGCAATATCTAAAGGATTTTTTGTCAAACCTAATCTCCCAACACTGTCATCAGTCGTTGTGGAAATAGCGTGTTCTCCAATAAATTCAGCAAAAGAAGAAACAACAGGAATTTTTCTTTGATATCCAATTTTATCAAAGCCAACAACGTTCTCATTCGTAATACCCATAAGAACTGTTTGCATTCTCATTGCACGAATGTTTTGAACTATTCCTCTTTCGGTATAATGTATCCCGCCGTTTATCATACAACTTACCCTTTTTTTACCCTATTTAATGATATAATATTGAAAGTCAAAAGAACCCATTTTATTGGTTGAAATATAGTATTTTCTCATCCCTTTTCTACACCATTTATATGATTTTTTACTTTTGAAATATTTTGTGTGATATTATGTTAGAAGTTGGCAACTACATTGGTTTAGGGTATGAATTTCAGAAAAATAATTCTGACAATTTTTATAATATTTTTATTTTGCAACAGAGCTGAAGCAATAAAAATTGGATTGCAAACAGAAGCAAAAGACGTAAAAATTGCTTCTTCAGTTTCAGCTGTGATTTATGACGGATACAGAAATGTTGCTTTATACGAAATCACACCAATGAAACCATATGAAATAAGAAGAAAAGGAAATGAACTTTCCATTATAATCAACAGGAAAGAAGTTGGACTTGGTACAAATCAAATTATAATCACACCAAAAGAAGCTGGATATTTATGCGTAAAAAGAGCTTGGTATCGAGGCGAGTTTATAATTAATAACATGGGAAACGGACTTACATTGATTAATGATGTTCCACTTGAAGAGTATCTAAAAGGTGTAGTTCCTGCTGAAATGCCTTCAAAATGGGGAGAAGAAGCACTAAAAGCGCAAGCAATCGCAGCAAGAAGTTATGCTGTCGCAACAAAAAATGCAGGCAAACACGCTTCAAAAGGCTTTGACCTTGTAGCAACGACCGCAGACCAAGCTTACGGCGGAGCGAGCGCAGAAAAAGAAAGAACTTCAAAAGCCGTTGAAGACACAACCGGTATTGTCCTTGTTCAATCAAATAAAGTAATTCCAACATACTATCACGCAAGCTCTGGCGGACAGACAAAAGTATGGAGTTCCGGCAGTTCATTTTTGCAATCTGTTCCTTCCTTTGATGGGGATAGAAAGAAGAATGGTCACGGAGTTGGAATGAGCCAACACGGCGCAAAATACCTTGCAGAACAAGGCTACAATGCGTATCAAATACTTAATTATTTTTATAAAAATTTCAAATTTGCTAAGCTTAGCGAAAATTGGGATTTATAGATTCTTCAATTCATCTGGAATATACTTATTCCAATCTTTCTCTAATTTATCAATAAAATGATGTGCATCTAAAACATCATC
>CAZNLZ010000215.1:0-2935 GCA_964574225.1 uncultured Muribaculaceae bacterium
CATTACACTTCTTACTTTTGATGATAAAAAACAAAAATTAAAAAGAATTTTTGAAAATTTCAAAAAGACAGATAAAAAACATATTTTTCTAAAACTTATTTTCAAAAATGATGTTCAAAATATTCCTATGGATATACATATTTGCAAAATTTTAAATAAAAAAAATAAAGTAAAAGGCTATTCAATAATTTTGCAAGATATAACACAGGAAATTAAAAATCGTATTCAAAAAGAGACCTTTATTGATATTCTCACTCATGACCTTAAAAACCCTATAAGAGCAAACATTCAAATATTAGAGCTTATTTTGAATGGTAAATTTGGAAATATTGATAAAAATCTAACAGGCATACTTGATGAACTTTTGAACTCTTGCAAATTTATGAATTATATGACTGATAACCTTTTAATCAAATATAAAAATGAGTTCAGCCTAAATGAATTACAAAAACAAACTTATTCAATAATAGAGCTTATAAAAGATAAAATACACGAACTCTCAAAAATACTAGAAAGAAAAAATCAAAATATAGAGCTCGTTATAAATGGAAATATCAACGATATAGAAATTGATATTGATGAAATTGGCAAAGTAATTAGCAATTTAATTATTAATGCGTCAGAACAAAGTATTGAAAATTCAAAAATTATCATCCAAATCGAAAACATAAACAATAATATCAATATTTCATTTTTCGATTTTGGTTATCCAAAAAACAATCAAAATCCAAATGAAATTTTCGAAGAATACATAACTTGTTCAAATAAATTTAGAAAAATAGGTTTTGGTTTAAACCTTTATAACTGCCGAAAAATAATTGAAGCACATTATGGTAAAATCTGGGCAAAAAACATTGAAAATGTGGGGACAATGATTTCTTTTTGTCTGCCAATATAAAAAATAATTTTCAAAATCTTAATTAATTATAAATTTTTTCTGATTTTTCAAAAAACATTATTAAAATGATAATAAGGATTTATTCCGCCTGACAAAAAAGAGGTGTTCTTATTATGATAGATTTTAACAGACTAACCGATTACACAAAAGAAATTATCTATTCTGCTCAACAAACAATGTATAGATACAAAAACTCTCAAATGGAACCTATCCATATTATGCTTGCAATAGCAGAAGATAACGACGGAATTGCAAAAGACTATTGCAAAGAACTTAAAATTGATACTGACAATTTCAGACACCAATTAGTAAATGAAATTTCATTGCTTCCACAAGTTCAAAACACTAACCCAAATCAACAATTATATTTGTCTCAAATGACAAATAATATGTTTGATATGGCGCAAGAAAATGCCGATAATTTCAAAGATTCTTTCATTAGTATTGAACATATCTTAATGGCTATGACAGAGTTAAATGGTGCTAAAATTCAACAAATTTTAAACAATAATAAAGTCACAAAAAACTCTGTTTTAAATGCAATGAAAAAAGTTAGAGGAAATAGAAAAGTGGATAGCAAAAATGCAGAAGACGCTTATAAAGCATTAGAAAAATATTCAACAGATTTAACAGCACTTGCACGCAAAGGCAAGTTAGACCCTGTTATAGGTAGAGATGATGAAATAAGAAGAATTATACAAGTATTAAACAGAAAAACTAAAAATAATCCTGTTTTAATTGGAGAACCAGGTGTTGGTAAAACTGCAATAATTGAGGGTTTAGCACAAAGAATTATTCGTGGAGATGTACCAGAAAGCTTAAAGGAATCAAAACTTATTGCATTAGACTTAGGCGCATTAGTTGCAGGTGCTAAATTTAGAGGTGAATTTGAAGAAAGACTTAAAGCTGTTTTAAAAGAAGTTGAAGATTCAAATGGCGAAATTATTATGTTTATAGATGAACTTCACACAGTTGTTGGAGCTGGCGCAACAGAAGGTTCAACAGACGCTGGTAACCTTTTAAAACCAATGCTTGCACGTGGAGTTATAAAATGTATTGGAGCAACAACAATTAATGAATACCGTAAATATATTGAAAAAGACCCAGCTTTAGAACGTCGTTTCCAACCAGTTATGGCAGATGAACCAACAATCGAAGATACTATTAGCATCTTAAGAGGTTTAAAACAACGCTATGAAGTACATCACGGTGTAAGAATAAAAGACTCTGCTCTAGTTGCAGCTGCAAAATTATCAGATAGATACATAACAGACAGATTTTTACCCGATAAAGCAATCGATTTAGTTGATGAAGCAGCATCATCACTAAGAATTGAAATTGATTCAATGCCAGAAGAACTTGATGTATTAGTTCGTCAAAAAATGCAACTTGAAATTGAACGTGAAGCATTAAAACAAGAAGAAAGCACAGATAATGCTGAAAAAATACAAAACATCGACGCTATTTTATCAGATTTAAACCGCAAAATTGATAAACTTAAAAATCAATGGGAATTTGAAAAAAACTCTATTCAAGGCGAAGCTTCTATCAAAGAAGAAATTGAAAAAGTAAAAATCCAAATTGAAACAGCAGAACGAGATATGGATTTACAAAAAGCAGCCGAGCTTAAATATGGCAAGCTTATGGCACTAGAAAAACAGTTAAAAGAAGTTGGTGAAAACGCGCAAAATCATAAAAATACTCTTTTAAAAGAAGAAATTGATGAAGACGATATTGCACAAATTGTAAGTAAATGGACAGGTATTGCGGTTAATAAACTTCTTGAAAGCGAAAAACAAAAACTTGTTCAAATGGAAGACTTTTTACATAAGCGTGTTATCGGACAAGATGATGCCGTTGAAGTTGTATCTGACGCTATTCGCCGTGCACGCTCTGGATTAAAAGACCCAAATCGTCCAATTGGTACATTTATATTCTTAGGCCCAACCGGCGTTGGTAAGACAGAATTAGCTAAAGCTTTAGCAGAATTTATGTTTAATGATGAAGATGCCTTAATTAGAATTGATATGTCTGAAT
>CAZNLZ010000216.1:0-2923 GCA_964574225.1 uncultured Muribaculaceae bacterium
GTGGTGGTATGGCTTATACATTCGTAAAAGCTAACGGTGGTAAAATTGGTAACTCAATTTGTGAAGATGATCAAATGGATGTTGCTAAAGCTATTGAAGCAAAAGCTGCTGCTAAAGGTGTTAAATTAGTTATGGCTACTGATGTTTTAGTTACAGATGATTTTTCTGGTAATGGAACAAACAAATTTACAGCTATTAACGAAATTCCAGATGGTTTTGAAGGTGTTGATGCAGGTAACGATTCAAGAGTTGCTTTTGCTGAAGTTTTAAAATCTTCAAAAACAATTCTTATGAATGGTCCAGTTGGTGCTTTTGAAAATCCAGCATTTGCTGAAGGTACAAAAGCTGTATTAGCTGCGATTGTTGAAGCTACAAAAAATGGTGCAGTATCTGTTATTGGTGGTGGTGACTCTGTATCAGCTGCTAAAAAATTCTGCAAAGCTGAAGACTTCACTCACGTTTCAACAGGTGGCGGTGCTTCTTTAGAATTCATCGAAGGTAAAGTATTACCAGGCGTTGCAGCATTAGATGATAAATAAAAAATAATAAAAATAAGAAAGAGAAGGTTTTTAGCCTTCTCTTTTTTTTGACTAAACATATTTTATCGATTAGAATGAAATAAGTTCACTAAATTAGAAATGAAATTATGTTTAAAAAATTAGCTTTTACTTTAGCAGAAGTTTTAATTACTCTTGTTATAATTGGCGTAGTTGCAGCAATTTCTGTTCCTTCATTAATGAATAACTTAGATAATAATCAATATAGAAGCGCATTAAAAAAGAATTTTTCTGTTTTTTCTCAAGCTTTTAGATTGGCTTATGGTTATCAATTTTATGATAATTATTTAGATTGGGATTATGCCCATGCAAATAGTTTTACCCAAGATGTTTATCAAAATTTAAGACAATATATGAATATAAATAAAGCTTGTGGTAGAGTTTTTGAAAATAACGAATGTTTCGCTCCAGCCAAAGCAAAAAATGGTAAACCCGCTAAATATTTTACAGAAACAGGTTTTGCTCCAAATTTTGCTCATTTATATACTTTTACTTTAATTGATGGTACTTCAGTTGCACTTGATGTTTGGTATAAAGAAAGTATTAAACAATTTGCTGGCGTTGAAAAAAATTTGATTGTTGAAAGTGATAATTTAATTATTTTGGTTGACGTTAATGGTCCAAAAGGTCCTAATATGGTTGGTAAGGATGTTCATTTCTTTGTTTTAACTAATAAAGGACTAGTACCTGCTGGTAGTGATGATAAAAGTAAATATTGTGATAATAAAAGTGTAAATTATAATTATGACTGTACAGCTGAAATGCTTGGTCGTTATAGTAATAAAAAATATTATTAGAATAATAAAAGACCTTAGATTTTTCTAAGGTCTTTTTTATTATATTAATTTCGTGTCTTGAAATTATTTTCGCTAGTGTTCGTTGTCTTGGATTATTGCTCTCGGCTTAACCTTTGACTCTGCAATCAAATTACTTTGTAATTTTGTCGCTCCGTCAGGTTTGCGCCTCTTTGGGTTCGCTCACTTCGTTAAACACCACCCTACGCAAAATCCGCTACTCTTTAGTATATTCAGCATCAATTACATCATCATCATTTGATGTTGATTGTTCTGATGAAGCGCTTTCAGAATTTGCACTTTGTGCGCCTTCTTGTTGAACTTGAGAATAAGCTGCTTGAGAAATTGCAAACATTGTTTGTTGTAAATCTTCTGAAAGTTTTTTAATTTCTTCAGCTGGTTTATTTTCTTTTAATGCTTCTTCAAGAGTTTTTCTTTGTTCTTCTAATTTTGTTTGGTCAGCTTCAGCTATTTTGCCTTCAAAATCTTTTACAATTCTTTCAGCAGAAGCGATTAAGCTGTTTGCATTATTTCTAATTTCAGCTTCTTCTTTATTCTTTTTATCAACTTCAGCATTAGCTTCAGCTTCTTTAACCATTCTATCAATATCTTCTTCTGATAAGTTAGAAGAGTTTGTGATAGTGATTTTTTGTTCTTTATTTGTAGCTTTATCTTTAGCAGATACGTTAACAATACCGTTAGCATCAATATCGAATGTTACTTCGATTTGAGGAATACCTCTCATAGCTGGAGCAATACCTTCTAATCTGAACATACCTAAAGATTTGTTATCTCTAGCCATTGGTCTTTCACCTTGAAGAATATGAATATCTACAGCTGTTTGGTTGTTTTCTGCTGTTGAGAATACTTGTGATTTTGAAACAGGAATTGTTGTGTTTCTTGGTACTAATGGAGTTGAAACACCACCTAAAGTTTCAATACCTAATGTTAAAGGAGTTACATCTAATAAAACGATATCTTTAACTTCACCAGCTAATACACCAGCTTGAACAGCAGCACCAACTGCTACAACTTCATCTGGGTTAACTGATTGGTTTGGTTCTTTACCTGTGTATTCTTTAACTAATGCTTGAACAGCAGGAATACGAGTTGAACCACCAACTAAAACAACTTCATTGATTTCTGATTTAGAAATGCCAGCGTCTCTGATAGCTTGTTCAACTGGTTTTTTACATCTTTCTAATAGGTCGTAGCTTAATTCTTCAAATTTAGCTCTTGATAATGTCATATCCAAGTGTTTTGGACCATTAGCATCAGCTGTAATAAATGGTAAGTTAATTGAAGTTTCAACTACTGAAGATAATTCACATTTAGCTTTTTCTGCAGCTTCTTTTAAACGTTGCATAGCTTGTTTATCATTTTTTAAATCAATAGCTTCTTGTTTTTTGAATTCTGCAACTAACCAATCAATAATTTTTTCATCAAAGTCGTCACCACCAAGTTTTGTGTCACCAGATGTTGAAAGTACTTCGTGAACGCCATCGCCAATTTCAAGAATAGAAACGTCGAATGTACCACCACCTAAGTCGAATACTAATACTTTTTCAGCTT
>CAZNLZ010000217.1:0-2919 GCA_964574225.1 uncultured Muribaculaceae bacterium
CGAGTACAATAGTGAATAGAAGCGGCAGCGTAATTCACGACTGAACGAGCTGTGAAGAAAATTCAAGACAGTGAACTTACGAAACTCCATATATGGCTGCAAAGAAAATTTAAAATCAAAAAATATCCATAATATTCTTTATGTATAATTTAATATTTTCTCTCAGCAAAGTATGATTTTAGTTTTTTAGGCAAAAAACGACGACCAATTTTCCCTGCCCAATATAAGGCGTTATCTATTTTCTCTTTAAAAGTTTTATTTAAACAACAACACTGTAAACTCTCTGGTGCTTCGTTTGCTTTAATTGAAAAACTAATTCCTAAAATTTTCACCTTTTTATGTTTTTCAATAGAAGGCTTTTCTATAATTTCCAAATTTAAGTCATTATTCAAATAATAAAATCCTTTGCCCAAAGACGGACCAATATACATAAAACTAAATTCAGTATTAGGAAATACTTCTTTTAATTTTGGAATCATCTCTTCTGTATCACTTATTATTTCATTAAAAGATTTTTTATAGGGGGGGGGGGTAGAAGGTGCCGAATAGACTAATAATACAGTATTTGAATGTTTAATTTTATCAATCAAACGCATAATTCTTTTTGTATATTTGTCTTTTACAACCTCAAACTGTTCGTCAAAACTTACATTTACAGGAAAATCATGTACTAAACTATAATTGTTTCTTTTATTTTTGTACGTATTATGAAATTCATTACCCTCATTTTGAGCCAATTCTAAATCTTCTTTATTTAAAAAATCTTTAAAATTATTGCATAGAAATTCCATACTTTGTTTGTATTCGGTATTTAATAGCCAATCAAAAGGAAATGAAGCCACCTGAATATTATTTTGCCTTAACATCAATGAGGTAAAACAACGATGTCCAATACTAAATACTAAATCAAACTTTCTTTTTCTATTAAAAAACATAAACTCTACCGTTTTGAAGCTGCTTTTAATCGAACCATAGCCCTTGCCAATGCAGCATTTGCAAGTTTTATATCTCTTTGTGTTTCTGCAGAAGCTATTTTAGCCTCTGCACGTTCTTTTGCTAATTCAGCTCGTGCTGTGTCAATATCAGTTCCAAGCTCTGCAACTTCAGTTAAAATGATAGCTTCATTCTTTTTAAACTGAAAAGCACCGCCAATAATTGAAAAGAAAATTTCTTCACCATTTTTAATAACTTTTGCGGTATCAACAGCTAATGCAGACATAAAAGGAACGTGATTTGGCAATATACCAAAACTTCCTTTAACACCTTTTGCTGTGATTGAATCAACATCATCTTCAAACACAACTTTTTCTGGGGTAATTACTTTTAAGTGAATTTTCTTTTCGCTCATAAGCTATTACACACTTTCAGCTTTCTTCAAAACATCCTCGATTGTACCAGCCATATAGAATGCTTGTTCTGGTATATGGTCGTATTCACCTTCAATAATACCTTTAAAGCCAGCAATTGTATCTTCAAGTTTTACATATCTACCTTCTAAACCAGAGAATTGCTCAGCAACAAAGAAAGGTTGAGACAAGAATTTTTGAATTTTTCTTGCTCTATTTACAGTTTCTTTATCTTCTTCTGATAATTCATCCATACCTAAAATAGCAATGATATCTTGTAATTCTTGATATTTTTGCAAGATTTCAAGTACTTTTCTTGCAACATTATAATGCTCTTCACCAATGATTAATGGGTCTAAAACTTTACTATTTGAAGCCAATGGATCAACTGCTGGATAAATACCTAATGAAGCAATTTGTCTTGATAATACAGTTGAAGCATCTAAGTGAGAGAATGTTGTAGCAGGAGCTGGGTCAGTCAAGTCATCCGCTGGAACATAAATTGCTTGAACAGAAGTAATAGAACCATCCTTTGTTGATGTAATTCTTTCTTGCAACTCGCCCATTTCATTAGCCAATGTTGGCTGATAACCTACAGCAGATGGCATACGACCTAATAATGCTGATACTTCTGAACCTGCTTGAACAAATCTGAAAATATTATCAATAAACAACAATACATCTTGTTTTGAATAATCTCTGAAATATTCTGCTGCAGTAAGCGCAGATAGACCAACTCTCATTCTCGCACCAGGTGGTTCATTCATCTGACCATAAATTAATGCTACTTTATCAATTACGCCAGATTCTTTCATTTCATTCCAAAGGTCATTACCTTCACGTGTTCTTTCTCCAACACCACCAAAAACTGATACACCAGAGTGCTCAGACGCAATATTGTGGATTAATTCCATAATTAAAACTGTTTTACCAACACCAGCACCACCGAATAATCCAATTTTTCCGCCCTTTTGGTATGGTTGTAATAAGTCAATAGCCTTAATACCTGTTTCTAAAATTTCGATATCTGTATTTTGGTCAACTAAAGTTGGTGAACTTCTATGAATTGGTAAATATGTATCTGCATCAATTCCACCAGCATTATCAACTGGCTCGCCTAATACGTTCATAATCCTGCCTAAAATGTTTTTACCAACAGGAATTTTTATTGATTCACCAGTATTAACTGCCTTCATACCTCGTTTAATACCATCTGTTGAAGACATTGCAACTGTTCTAACTCTATTTTCACCCAAATGTTGCTGAACTTCAGTCACAATTTTATTATTTTCATCAACAATAATTTCAATAGCATCATAAATCTCAGGTAAAACACCTGATTTAAACTCAATATCAATAACAGGTCCAATAACCTGTGTAATCAATCCTTCTTTCTCGGCAGTAATTGTCATAATTCACCTGATTCCCTATTTACCAATAACCTTATTATACAATCATAAAAGAATTTTGTAAAAACAAAAAAGAACCTCCATAATTGGAGGCTCTTTTGATATTTTGTTGAATATTAACGTTTAGAGAATTGGAATCTTTTTCTAGCTCTTTTACGACCGTA
>CAZNLZ010000218.1:0-2912 GCA_964574225.1 uncultured Muribaculaceae bacterium
AATAGTGCATACTCTGCGGGCGCATTATTAAAAGGTTATATTGTAAAAGAGCATTTTGATAATGCTCTTTTTTTATTAGAACAAACACGAGAAAGCCAACTAGCTGAAAAATACAAAGGTTTTGTAATTAATAAGATTGAACAAGGCGTTTATTATATCCGCCTAAACAAAACAATAAATAAACGAAATATCAAAATAAATGTTGCAGAAATTGATAGACAATTAAATCCAAACATAGAAGTAGTCCCAAAACTTGCAAACGAAAATATTCACGCAAAAACAAATATTGATAGATTTGAACAAGATGCTATTCTTGCAATCAATGGAACATACTTCAAACAAAATACAGGCACACCGCTCGGAGCATTAGTAATTAATGATGAAATAATTACTGGTCCAATATATGAACGTGTTGGTTTTGGAATTGGAAACAATGAATACAAAACAGCAAGATTATCTTTTAATGGAACATTGAAAAATAAACACGGAGAAATCAAAATTGACAACTTAAACCAACCAAGAATGTTATATTCGCAAGTTTTAATTTACAACTCAAAATGGGGTAAACGTTCTCCTGAAACAAAAGCAAACTGTAAACAAATTGCAATTAGAGATAACAAAATCATTGCAACATCTAATTATCCATTATTTATTCCAGAAAATGGATTTGTAATTTCAGCCCCAGCAGAGATACTTGATGGTTTTGAACTAGGAAACAAAGTTTCACTAGAATATTCTTTAGTCCCAGAATGGAAAAGTATAAAACACATAGTTAGCGGTGGACCATATCTATTAAAAGAAGGTAAAATATTTATAGATACTGCCGAACAAAAATTAAATTCGATTACTGGAAAAAACCCTAGAACAGCCATTGGTTACACTAAAGATAATGTAATGATAATGGTAACTGTTGACGGAAGAAAAGAAGGAACAAGCGGTGTTACGCTTAAAGAACTTGCTCAAATAATGAATGATTTAGGTTGTTATGAAGCTATAAACTTAGATGGCGGAAGTTCAACGGTTATGTATGTTGACGGAAAAATTTTAAGCGGAAGCAATGTCAAATCTAGTTTAGTTAGCAACGCAATAATTGTTAAAGAAAAAACATAATTTAATAAAATATGCTAAAATAAAAAAATGAAAAATATAGCATTTACTCTCGCAGAGGTATTGATTACTTTAGTTGTTATTGGCGTTGTGGCTGCTATTACAATACCAACGATAATGGTTAATTTTCAAAAAGAAAAAACCGTTATTAAATTAAAAAAAGCATATTCTACCTTGTACAATGCATATAATTTATCTGTTAGTCATAATGGCTCAATCAATCAATGGGATTTTGGCAAAAAAACATATGATTGGAATGTTTCAAGACAATTTTTGAATACATATTTTGTTCCATACTTAAATAATGCAAAAGAAACAACATATAAAGTTGGTGGAAAAGTACCAAAACAATACATTTTAATTAACGGAATAGAAGTAGATGCTGATGTTAGAGAAACTTCTGCAGATTTAATACTCGATTTAAATGGTGGAAAAAAACCAAATCGAAGAGGAAGAGACATTTTTGTTATTAGATTAAGTAAAGATCCGAACTATAAAGATTTTGGCTTTGCCGGTGCTGTTTATAATAGAGCTGGAATAATAAATAATACTCATGGATGCAAACATTCAGCTGCTGGAAATACATACACATACTGTGGCGCTTTAATTCATGCTGACAATTGGCAAATAAAAGATGATTATCCTTGGTAAAATCTCTAAAAATTAGCCTCTTTAAAACGACGATATTCATTTATTTGAGCATAAAAATCTGGCCACCATACTTTAATCAAACCGTCAATTAAACCCACATCTTCATGGTAAACTACACTTTCACCTCGAGGATTAATATACTTTGTGTTAAATGTATCCATCATCATAGGTGTCATTGCTGTACCACGAATTGCGACTCTTGAACTTTCAAGCTTCAAAGTGTTAATTCTTTGCGTAACTGTTCCATATTGAATGCCATGAAACAAATCTAATTCCAAACGTTCAATTCTGTCTATTGTATTGTCATCCGGATATGATTTATCATAAATTCTTTTTTCAATAGTCGCCAATGCCCTATATTGTTGCTTTGTTATATTAACCAATCTAGGATTATCAGCTGTATTTTCTGATTCAAATGCATAACAAGAATATGGAATGATAATTAAAACCATTAACCATAAGCTAAACTTCTTCGGCAATTTTGCCATAACACACTTCCCGTAAACTATATTTTTCAGTTTACGAGTTTTCTCTTACCATTTAATTAGGAAAAAGTATTAGCTAAGTTACCTATTCTTGTTCACTATTCAATAATTATTGAATTCTTATTTCCTTCTTCAATTTGAATAACTAACTCACCTGTAATATTGTCTTGAGAAACAATAATAGGAACAGCCGAATAATATCCATTAGCTTGATAATATCTCATTAAATCTTTCCTAATTGCGCCAATATTTTTATGATCCATTGGTTTATTTATTTTATCTTTTACAACAACATCAAGTTCTGCTGTTGGAACATTAACATTGCCAACAAAAGTTATTTTTCTAACTTCATTAACAACATCCGGAGCAATTTGTTCTTGAAGTGAAGTTTTGGGTTGAACAATTGCACTATTTTTCTGTTTTACACGAGAAGAAACTTCATGCAATCTCATATCTCTTGTAGCTTGGTAATTAATAGCACCAGGGTCCATTCCCCCAAAAGCATTAGCGAACGCTGCGTTCATTGTACCAACAAATATAATACTCACTAAACATAATACTTTTTTCATAAAGTGCTCCTTCATACTTCAAGTATTTTTATTATAGCATCTAGTCCTCCAAATCGTCTATTTTTATTGAAAGAATCATGTTTATGTTATAATCTATTCA
>CAZNLZ010000219.1:0-2910 GCA_964574225.1 uncultured Muribaculaceae bacterium
TTATTGTTGTTGACGAAATTGGTACAGAAGAAGAAGCACAAGCTGCAAGAACAATTGCAGAACGTGGTGTTATGCTTATTGCTACTGCTCACGGTAATACTTTGGATAACTTAATTAAAAACCCTATTCTTTCTGACTTAGTTGGTGGTGTAAGTTCGGTTACACTTGGTGATGATGAAGCAAAAAGAAGAGGTAGCCAAAAGACAGTTTTAGAAAGAGAAAAACAACCAACATTTGATATCGTAATTGAAATTATTGATAGAAATACTTTAGCTGTATATAAAAATACAGCAGAAGCTGTTGACTATATTTTAAGAGGTTGGCCAATTAGACCAGAAATTAGAAAAGTTGACCAAGTTTATGACAAGGTTGAAAAAGAAGAAGAAACTGTTGTTCAAGAAAAGATAAAAGAAGAAGAAGAAACTTTAGCAAGTCAAAAGTTGAAATTCAGCTTCTCAAGACAAGAATATGTTAAACAAGTAAAAGATTTCAAAAAAATCTATATTTATGCAGTTAGCAGAACTGTTCTTGATAAGGTTCTTGAACGTTTAAATCTTCAAGCAGAAATTACTAGAAATATCGAAGATGCCGATATAGTAATCGTTCACAAAGCATTTGCAAAAGGTGGAACAAAAATTTTAAGTATTGCAAATGATTATAAATTACCAATTTACTATGTACGTTCAAATTCTATGTCACAGGTTCAAAAAGTTGTGAAAGAAGCGTTGCATATTACAGATAGCGAGACTCTTCAAGGTTATTATGATGATGCTGAAAGAGCTTTAGATGAAGCAAAAGCAGCTATTCAGAAGATTTTAGAAGGTGCTGATAATATAGAATTGCAACCTCAAAATCAACAAATAAGAAAACTTCAACATGAACTTGTAGAACAGCACAATTTATCAAGTGAAAGTGTTGGCGAAGGCACAGAAAGAAGACTTAGAATTGTTGGTGGAAGCGACTTTAAACACGCTGGCTAGCGATCGTTTGTTCTTCCATATAAAACGTGATAAGTTGTTCTGCCACCTTTTTCAACATATGTTGTTGATGTCATATAAGGCCAAAATGATGGATTTGATTTGATATCTGGGATTCTTGCGATGAATGAATGGATGTCGTGTCCCCATTTGTTTGGACCCTTTTGTCCATTAACGTCAACAAGCATAATTGGCATACCGAAACCAGAGTAAGGAATAAATATCATTCCATCAGCAGTAACAAAAGCTTTTCCTGCGCGAATATTTGCTGTTCTAAAACCACTAACACCAGCGGTTGCTTTATTGGCATCGTAGTCTTCAACGGTTCCTTCTTGTTTGCCTCTATAAATACCGTCTATTCCTTGCATATCTTCTGAAATACAACCATTATATAAAGCGTTAGATTTGCATTCTCTTACTACATTCATATTCTGTATAAAAGAATCATAAACTAATTTACAGTCAGCAAAACGACCATTATAATCCGATGGTAAGTTTTCACCACTTTCTTTAAATACCCAACCGGTACAATTACCTTTGCTGTCGTATCCTTTGCAAGTACCACCACCACCATATGGGTTCTTTTTCCAGTAACCACATTCGATAAAATTGGTATTTAAAGCACTATATTTTAATAATGCTTGGTTAAGAACACTTTGAGCCTTTTTTGTTTGTGCTGTATATTGAGCCCATTTTACATTTGAGTTAATTGTTGGAATAACGATAGTCGCCAAAGCACCAATAATCGTAAGGGTTACTAAAACTTCGGCAAGAGTGAACCCTTTAAAAATATTAAATTTTAAATTTTTAGTCGGGTTCATATAAAAAAATCCCTTTATATTTAATATACCAACATAAAGGGATTATATAACATGTTTATGAAGCGAACAAGTTTGTTTATAAACTTATCACTTTTAAAATATCTTGTAAGTCAGCTTTTGTTTTCTTAACTTCAGCAGATGAATATTTGATTGCACTATCAGGGTCTTTTAAGCCATTACCTGTTAAGATACAAACAGATGTTGAATCTTCTTTAACAAGTCCCATTTTATGAGCTTTGATTAAACCAGCAACAGAAGCTGCACTACCTGGTTCTGCTAAAATACCTTCAGTTGATGCCATTAATTTATATGCTTCAATAATTTCAGCGTCTGTTACGCAATCAATAGTTCCGTTAGATAGGTCTCTAGCTCTTTCTGCTTGTTTCCAGCTTGCTGGATTTCCAATTCTAATTGCTGTTGCGATTGTTTCTGGTTTTGCAATTCTTTCGCCACGAACAATTGCTGCGGCACCTTCTGCTTCATAGCCCATCATTTTTGGAAGATGAGATGATTTTTTAAGTGCAAAGAATTCTTCGTAACCTTTAAAGTATGCTGTAATATTTCCTGCATTACCAACTGGAATAAAGTGGTAGTCTGGAGCGTCACCTAGTGCTTCAATAATTTCAAATGCTCCAGTTTTTTGACCTTCGATTCTGTATGGGTTTACTGAGTTTACAAGTGTGATTGGTGCATTTTTAGAAATTTCAATAACCATTTCTAAAGCTTCGTCAAAGTTACCTTGAATTGCAATAATTTCTGCGCCATACATCATAGCTTGAGATAATTTTCCAAGTGCAATATAGCCATCTGGAATTAAAACATAAACTTTAACACCAGCTTTTGCTCCATATGCAGCAGCTGCTGCAGATGTGTTACCTGTTGAAGCGCAAATAATAGCTTTTGAACCGTCTTCAACAGCTTTTGTAACAGCCATTGTCATTCCTCTATCTTTGAAGCTTCCTGTTGGATTTGCACCTTCATATTTTAAGTAAACATTACCTTTTAAACCAATTTTTTTTGCTAAATTATCAGCTTTAATTAATGGTGTGTTACCTTCGTTAAGCGTAATAATAGGAGTTTTATCCGTAACTGGTAAATATTCTCTATATTTG
>CAZNLZ010000220.1:0-2899 GCA_964574225.1 uncultured Muribaculaceae bacterium
ATCAATTAGACAAGGAAAAACAATTTCTTTATTTTTTTCATATTCAGCATAATAAACTTTATTTTTTCTAGCATCTGTAACTACAACGGTTTTCTTATCTGAAATATTAAGCTTAGAAAGAATTTGTAAAGAAGTAACTCCAACAAGTTTTGCATTAACTTGCTGAGCAAGAACCCTAGCTATTGTAATACCAGCACGAATACCAGTGAAACTACCCGGACCAATATTAACCCCAATAGCATCAACATCAGACATCAATAGTTTATTTTCTACTAAAATATCACGAATTTTTGGGATTAAATAAACACTATGATAATTAGAATCTGTACTTTCTATAAGAAGATTAGAAAGTACATCATCATCTCTTTTAAGAACAATATATGTTTTATTAAAGCAAGTATCAAAAACGAGCGTAATCATTGTTTTAAGCCTTCTAACAATCCTTCTGATTTTTGACCAACTGCAGAAAAAGAAAATTCTCTAACAGTATCATCAATATAATTAATTCTTAATTCTATTCTATCAAAAGGAAGAGAATTTTGTGAAAATTCTGCCCATTCAACAAGCGTAAGGATTTTACCTTCAGAATATTCTTCTAATTCATTAATAATTGTGCTTACGCCTTCATTTTCTAATCTATACAAATCAAAGTGATATACAGGAATAATTCCACTTTTATATTCGTTAATGATTACAAAACTTGGACTTGTAACTTTTTCTTTTACATCAAGATATTTACAAACTAATTTAGAAAAAGCTGTTTTGCCAGCACCAACATCACCAAGCAAACAAACAAATGCACCAGTGTCTTTAATAGTGTTGGCAAACTTCTTAGCTAACTTTTCAGTATCTTGAAGGGAATTACACACAACAGAAAAAGTCATTAGAAGATATCTCCAACACCGAATGAGAATGCACCCTTCTTGTTGCCTTCACCAACATTTGTAAGTGGATAACCATAATCAATAGACAATGGACCAACACCAGGAATAAATAACTTAATACCAGCACCAGCTGAAATACCATATTCAGGTCTGTTATAAATTTCATTCGTAATAGTACCATTAAATAAATGACCAGCATCTAAGAAGAATGAAAGTTTAATATTGTCTAAGAATTGAGCTTTTTCAATTCTATCCAAGAACAAGAATGGAGTTGTTAATTCGGCACTACCCATCATAAATCCTTCACCAGTACCGATTGTATTCATTCTGTATCCTCTTACAGTATATGGACCACCAAGACCATAAGCCATAACTTCTGGCATATCACCATGAATATTACCAGCTGCTCTAGCCATTAATGAGAAAGATGACTTCTTCATAACTGGGAAATATTTTTTAATACCAGCAGCCAATGTACCATGTGTATAATCAAAGTCTGTAAAGTTAATATTTTCACTAAATCTTAATGTTGCTAATACACCATTTCTTGGATTTAAAGAATTATCCCTGGTATCATAAATCAAACTAGGTCCAAGTGTAATATATGTACCACCTTGTAACTGTTCAGAACGTTTTGAAATTGGAATATTATGTCTATTATAAAGTTGAGCAATTTGGTTTGCATCACCCTCTTTAACCTTGATATATTCACCACCAAGTTTAAACGAAGCCATTAAATTTTTATATTTTTTAATAGGTCTAGAAAGAACAACTTCAGCACCATAACGTTTTTCAATAGACAATGGAACTTGATAGCTACCAAAATCACGACCAAACGCTTTAACTAACAATGCATTATCAGTACCTTTTAATCTTGGTTCAAAGAAACTAGCCTCAATTTGTAAGTTTGCATGGTCAATAGTAGAACTATCAGACATGATAACACCAGTACCAGCCATAAAATTAATACCAACTCTTTGACCATTGCCCATAAAGTTGTTTTCAACAAAGCCAGCTTGACCAAATAAACCAGTAGCAGTATCTAAACCACCACCAAGCGAAATAGTACCAGTTCTTTGTTCTTCAAGAACAATAGTAACGTCATAAAGGTTTTCACCCTCATCACTTTTTTCAATTCTTCTATTTACATCTCTAAAAGCTTGAGTTGAATATAGTCTCATCAAATCAGCTTTAAGTGTATTTTCATTATAAACATTACCAGGAGTTGATAGAATATTACGTTCTATAACAAAATCCTTAGTTTTTTTGTTTCCTTCAAAAGAAATTGAATTAATAATGCCTTCTTCAAGAGAAATATTAACACAACCATCTGGGTCATCTTGAACGCCTGTAACACGAGCTAAAACATAACCTTTAGAAGCATATAAATCTTCAACCTCAGCAACAGCATCACCTAATGTTTTTAAGTTTTGAGGTTGTCCTTCTAAAGGAGATAAAATTTCTAAAATTTCACCAGTCGAAATAACTTCATTTCCAGTAACAACAAAATCGGTTATAGGAATATTTTCTTCTAAATAAATTTTCAAAGTTAAAGATTCAGGGTCATTAGGAACAGGAATAGCCTTCATCTTTTCAGAGAAAAACCCTGTTTTATAAATAGCTTTTAAATTTTGTTGAACCAAATCTTTGCTATAGACATCACCAATTTGCATGTTCATAAAACGAACAATATCAGAATCTTTAATTAAGTGATTACCCTCAAACTCAATATTTGTAATTTTGGATCCCTCTGAAATTTCAGAAACAACATCATTTTCAACAGCAAAAGATGCCGAATGTACTTGAAATAAAGCTACACTCAAAAATATCGCACTCGATAATAACTGTTTATATGATAATTTCATTAATCCCTACCAAGATTACCTCAGTAAAATTATATCATATATAAAAAAAGAGGAAACACTTTGTTTCCTCTTTTTTGTAAACTTTTTGTTAATCGTTCTAGCCCACACCAGCGAATTTTGGAGTAGCTCTTTCGATTGCGCTGCCTTCTG
>CAZNLZ010000221.1:0-2898 GCA_964574225.1 uncultured Muribaculaceae bacterium
TATTATTAATCTCAGCCATATTTAATTTTCCTCTGTGTTCATTCGCAATATGTTTTAAACCCTGTTATGAAAATTTTTTGCTAGTCTTTTTTAAAATATATACTATTTTTTTATTTTTCAACTCCGCCATTTGGTTTATTTCCCTTTTGTAGCAAGGGTTTTAGAATTTTAAAATTTATTGTTACATTTCTTAATATAGTATATAATTTATACCGAAACTTTATAGGTTTTAGCTTTTTATATTGAAATACGATTATAAATAAAAGTCAAATCTTATTTATTTAGTCGATAGACTTTATCAGATTTTTCGTTCAAAATTAAAGTATGAAGAAAAAGATTTGGTTTTTAATATTCATGCTACTTTTGTCATCACCACTATCTGGATTTTGTGGTGAAAAATTAGATGTTAAATCACAAAGTTTCATGGAATTAGGTCGTTATATTGAGACATTGGAAATTAATGAAAAAGAAACTCAAGAAGAAAACGCAACAGAAATAAAAGAAGATACATTTGAGAAAGACGTTATCATTGATATAACAAAAAGGTATGAAGAAAATGCAGTTGAACTTAAATTAGACGAAATTGATGATGAAGCACTAAATGTTGTAAACAATGACAGAATTTTTAAACTTAAAATTAATGAGACACAATATAACATTGAACAAAATATAAAAACAGAAAACATGTTCTGGTCAGGTTCAAAGTTGTTCACACAAGCATTTGTTCACAATTCAAAAAGAATAGCTCCAATTCCGGGTGTTGTAAATTCATCAAGTATATCAGCGCAAGTTTCGCCAGACTTAGAAGCAACAATTGGGCAAACATATTTATTTAATTCACTTGGACCTTCTGTACTTTTTGTTAGAGCAAATGAATCAATGTACAATACAGGTTCTGTAATTTCCTACAAAGGAGAAGGACTGAATCTTGCAGTTGGTTCTTTTTCTGCATCTTATAACCACTCTTCATCTGGTGGTGCAATACTTGCAACAGATTCCATTTTCTTACCAAGAAATACCGGTAGTTTTGTACTTGGTGGTGCATATTTCGCAAACGAGGATTTAACTGATAACAAAACAACTGGCGGTGCCTTTGCAGAATACACATATAAAAGATTAAAACTAAATGCACAAATAGGTAAAAGCAAGTATTCTCGAGCAATAGACTACGATACTAGCCTATATTTCACTCCTGAATTGCAACTAACGGACTCAATATCAGTTAAAACAAGATTCATCAGAAATGTAACACAAGAATCAATGCAAGATGAATTGGCCCTAACGTACAAACCAAAGAATAATACAAGAAACTTTGAATTTGAAATAAATGCATCAAACCAATATACAAATACAGAAACAATTAAACAAAGAATAAAATTATCAACTACATTTAGAATATAAAAATTTAAAACATATATTTAAATAAATAAAAACAAGTAAATAGCTTAACACTATACCCATTCTGTAATTTCTTTTTTTGAAATTTCAAATGGCAAATTTTCCTTTAATTTCCCCAAATCACAATGCTTACAAAATGGAATACTTCTTTTATAGAAATCAATTATTTCCTGTCCAGACTTTACTTTATAAATATCCACATAGTCTTCTTCAGAAGAATACAAATCAACATTAAAAAACTTACTAAAATGATGAATATGTCCAGCTGTAGTACATTGATAAAACTTTCCATTTCCAAAATGATTACAGCCGCCTTTATTCTGCCAACAATTACGATGAGTTTCTTCTTGATTTTGAGAACCTTCTATATCCAATGAAATCTTAAACATTGTTTTAGTTTTGTACAAATCTCCACCATAAAAAAAGACAGGAACTTTATATTTTTTTGAGAGTTTAAAAATACTATTTAAATCTAGTTTAATAGGATACCTTGATATGTGAATTGAAATATTATTTTTATTGCACGACTTCCAAAACCTTTCATCTTGTTTTGTTAACAACAAACCATTAGTAAAAAGACGAAAAGTAGTTTTAGGAAGCACTCTTCTACACATATTAAAAATTTGAGGCAAATTAGGATGTAATAATGGCTCGCCACCCATCAACGCAATATATTGAACATTAACAAGAGACTTTATTCTTTTAAAATCACGTTCTAAGTCTTTTATATCCGTATATCTTTCTTCTGCAAGGGGAGAGAAATGGTCACAATACTTACAATTAAGATTACAATGATCCACTAAATTAACATTAAAAAAACCCAAATCTGGCTTTTTTGTTTTTTTCAAAAAGAAATTAAAAAACATAAGTTATTTACTCAAAAAAATAGAGGTGTAAAAAAACACCTCTATTTTAAATAATAATTACATAGCACCTTTAACAATTTGAGCAAAGCTGTCAGCTGTTAAGCTTGCGCCACCAACTAAAGCACCGTCAATATCTGATTGAGCCATTTGTTCCGCAATTGTTGAAGGTTTTACACTACCACCATAAAGAATTCTGATAGCATCTGCTGTATTAGCATCATATAAACCTTTAACAACGTTTCTAATCATAGCAATAACTCTGTTAGCTTCGATTGAATCACAAGTTTTACCTGTACCGATAGCCCAGATTGGTTCATAAGCAATAATTGATTTTGCAACTTCTTCAGCAGTTAAATCTCTTAAAGCTTTAGTAATTTGAGAAGAAATGTGATAGTCTGTAACACCAGCTTCTCTTTGTTCTAAAGATTCACCACAACAAATGATTGGAATTAAACCATTAGCTAAGATAGCTTTTGCTTTTTTGTTAACCATTTCATCTGTTTCACCGAAGTATTCTCTTCTTTCGCTGTGACCGATAATAATATATTCACAACCTGCATCTTTTAACATTTCAACTGAACATTCACCTGTGAATGCACCTTTTGTTTCAAAATAGCAGTTTTGAGCAGCTAAT
>CAZNLZ010000222.1:0-2895 GCA_964574225.1 uncultured Muribaculaceae bacterium
TCAATTAGAATTAAAAATTTAGCACAGGCAGTCGCACTGTATGAAAAAGAAACAACGGAAAAGAAAATGTAAATGTGAACAAAAAAGCCTCGCAAGTTGACGGCAATGTGTTGTTTTGATACAATAAAAAAATGTGATTTTTTGAAAGGATGTAATGTTATGGCTGGAACACTCTGGGTTACCATATTTGCTTTTCTAGCATATTTGGTGTATATTAGTGGGTTGTATTTTGTGAAAAAAACTGAAAATAAGCTTAATGGTGTATTATGGGGGCCTATTATATTCTTTTTGGGCATTTGTTTTAATGTGTTTATAGTGGGGATTGTAAACCTTGTTTCAATTCCTATAACATTGTTTTCTGTTTCAGTGATGAACTTAATATCGGGAATTATTTGTTGGTTTTTTGTATTAAGGAATGGAAAACAAGATTATTTTTTCTCGTTATGTGATTTGATTTGTTGTTTGCCTATAATTTTGGTTGCAGCTTATTTTGCAATAGAACAATTTGGAGGTGAACTTTACCCGTTGTATGCCACCAGTGACCCAGGCGTACATTTAAAATTAGCAGTGCAAACTGTGTTAAGCAACAAAGTAGAAGGAATGTACTTTGCAGGATTTTTTAATGGAATGGTCATAGAGTTTTTTGGTGCATTTGTTAAGTTTACACAGAATTTTAGAATTTTTGTTCTTACCGATGCGGCAATGTATATGCTGTCAGGGATGATATTTTATTGTGTGACTGCAAATTTGACAAGAAAGAATGGTTCAAAAGTTATTGCTATGATAATGGCCGTATTGTATATGTTAGGCTATCCGCTTAATAATTTAGCGTTTGGTTTTACTTACCTTGGCATGGCTGTAACTATATTACTTGTCATTATCTTTCTGACTGAAAACTATATAAAAAGCAAACTCAACAAGAACTTTAATCTAGTTGCCTTGATGACGACTTGCTATTCTTTGGCGATATGCTATTCGCTCTTTGCACCGGTTTGTTTTGTGGGAGTATTTGCTTCGGTTGCAATTGTATTTATAAAAAAGAAGAAGCTGATTTCGTGGGAATTTGTATTCGAAGAGTTGAAAATATTTTTGGCACCATGTATTTTGGCAATATACTATTTTATCTTTACCTGGGGGCCGGAAGCAAATGCAATTGGAAGTGAGGGTTATATTTATCGTAACTTGTTCTCGAATTTTGTTTTTCTGCTTGTTCCTTTGATAATTGCTATCATACATGTGGTGAAAAATAAGGAAAATAACGAAGCGGTTCCAATGTTAATTGCATTGCTAATGTGGATTGGTGCAACATTCTTGTTAGGTTTAAATGGAAATATTTCTTCATATTACTTCTATAAATCGTATTTTGTTTTATGGGCAATCTGTTTTTATCTTGCATTTAAGACTGTTTTGATACTTGAAGAAACTTCATTTGTATATATTGTTGTGTATATGATAACACCGGTGCTTTTATTGGTTATAGGTATATCTAACATTGAAGAGAGAATACTCGAAAAAAATATTTTATTTTCGCCGGAAACCTATGCTGACAAATATTTTGATGTTTTTCACAATAGTATGAATTTGATTGTCAATGATAATGAATTTGAAAGAAGGCAGGTGTGGCGAGCACGCATCCAACTTTATGATTATGCATATGAGAATTGTATAACTGACGGACAGGTTATTCCTTTGATAGATAATTGGGAGAATGTTTATTGGTATGAAGGTGTAATGGGACAAGAGACTGTAGACTGGTGGGTTAATAAAGATGCTAAGTTACAGGAAATTGAGAATAGTAGTTATGTTATCGTTATACCGGATACGGAAATGTATTCTTCAGGTGATGCATTTTATGAGGAATATGCATCGTATTTTAACGGTTTGGAAAAAGTTTTTGAGAATGAATTAGGCTTTGTTGCCAAAATTAAATGAATTGAAGGAGCTATAAGATGAAAGAGAAAACGCTTCAGATACAAACAGTTTTATACCATAACGAAAAAGAAAGTCTTAAGAAATCGCTTGATAGTATAGGTAATGCAATAAAAATCAATCGAGATTCATCAAGGGAATTAAGTAAGGTTACTGTTTTTTATGGTGACGGATCGAAAGAACCTATGTATTCTGCACAGGAAATAGATGCGATGAATGATGAATATGCCGGCTTATTTACATTAAAGTATTTGTTTTTTAATGAAAATACGGGTACATCAAAAGGGCATAACAAGATGGGATTAACTAGTGAAAGTGATTTTACTTTGGTTATGAATCCGGATATTATTATATGTCCTAGGTTTTTTACTTATATTTTCAGACCATTTCAGGATGAATCGTTAAATGCCGGAATCAGTGAAGGAAGACAGACACCTATTGAACATCCGAAGGAGTATGACAAAGTTACTTTCGAAACAGAGTGGGCAACGGGAGCCTGTATGCTAATGCCAACATCTATTTACAAGGAAGTAGGCGGCTTTGACGAAAAAAGTTTCTTTATGTACTGTGATGATGTTGATATATCTTGGCGTGTCCGTCTGTTAGGCAAAAAAATATACTATTGTCCGGACGCTGTTGTGTTTCATGCCAAGACCTTATCTGCGACAGCTACCTGGCAGCCTACAAAGGCAGAAATTTATTATTCTGCCGAGGCGGGACTTTTAATGGCTTATAAATGGTCAAATGATAAAAGAGTAAAAAAGATAATCGAAGTTTTTTCCGGTAGTGGTGATCCGATTTTGCATAAGGCTGTGGAACATTTTGAACAGTTAAAAGCTTCAGGTGAACTTTGCCAACAGTTGGATAAAGAACACAAAGTCGCACGCTTTGTAGGCGATAATTTTACAGAACATAGGTTTTTATTATAAGAACGGAGTGTAACTATGATTAAGAAAACTGCTGTTA
>CAZNLZ010000223.1:0-2882 GCA_964574225.1 uncultured Muribaculaceae bacterium
AATAATCTTTTTGTTGTATCTGAACCAATCTTAAATTGAGCATTTAAGTTAGAATCTGTTGCAAGTAATGGTGAGAAACCATGTGTTGCACCAGAAGTTGTAATTTCAATACAACCCAAGTCTTGATATTTTTTAAATGCTGAAATTAAGTCTTTATTGTATTTGTTAACAAAACAATCTTTAATATGGTTGAACCAATCAAAGTAGTATTTTGCTAAATATTTTAAGTGTTGAGAATGCTCAACTTTTGGATCAGGATATCTATCTAAATCTTTTGCAACAGCAGCAATTCTTGTATCAAGATATTCAACGAAACCTTCTTGTAAGTGGTGATCGTTTAATTGTTCTGCAAGAATTGGTGTAATACCAACTGTTAATTTAGCTTTAATTCCTTCTTCTTCGTATAATTCTGAAATTGCATTTAATAGTGGTACGTATGTTTCAGACATACATTCATACAGGTTTTCTTCCCCGAATGGCCACATACCAGCCATTCTGTAATATGGAAGGTGTGAGTGTAACATAAATACGAATGAACCTATTGTCATAAAATCCTCCGTTTTTCAAATATATCATTATATTTATATCACAATTTTGAAAAAAATATAACCCCAGAGTATTAATTCTGTAGGATTGTTTACAAAAGTTTGAAATAATAATGCAAGGTAGTATTTTTCATTCAAATTACTTTTTACATACAAGTATCATATGTTGTGAATTTGGATTACTTGTTATTGTTCTTTCGTTATTCGGTAAAATTCCAGTAATTTGGGCATTTTCAACTAAAAAAACATTTTGTCCACACTTATCAATAACATCAAAATTATATGATAATAAAAGACTTTCAAACTCATTTAAAATTTTTATATCCAAGCTTTATAAGTTTATCAATGTCATTATTAGAAAGTAAATTATTTTCACTTAATGATTTTTTACTATGAAAGCGAGAGTTGCACATAGCGGTATTTTCATGAACCTTTTCACTTTCTAAATCAACAGCTCTATTATAATGAGCTATGCTAAATGGACACTTATAAACACAATTTGAATTAACCAATATATCAATTTTATTTTTATTTTTTATTTTTTTCATAAAATTAAAGTCTTGACCTAATTCTGGTCTAATCATAACTTTATCAAATCTTTTACATAAATCATCATAATATTGAGGCGTTTCAGAATAGTCTCTAACTTCATAGGTTGGACGTAATAATGATGATTCCAGTTTTATTTTTGTATAATTATCTCTAATATAGTCTGCTAAAATATCGGATGAAAGAATTACATAGCTATTATCGTACTCAGATGCTATTTCAATCATAGAATTTCCTACAGAATTATCTAGCATAGACTTATCTATGTAATAATTTGTAAAAGTAAAACAAGTTGTGGTACCAAATTCATGATATTTTTTTTTAAGTAGCAGAAACCTCATTTTCATTAAAAGTTCTGATTTTAGAAGAACGACCACCATTCCAATCACATTTTAAAGAACCATATGTACAATTAATCGGCAAATCTATTTCAAAGTGCTTACAAGCATTTATAAGTTCAAACATAGTATTATCATTAGAAAACAGACTTGGTACTTTAAAGTATAAGTTTTCACGATTATGAATAAAAATTGGTAATCTTCCTATTTACGGAGAATAAGATTTCTTTTTTAATAAATTAATCATAAATAATTCCAAACATACATATCTATATAATTGATATTATATTACTTTTTAAGCTAACAAATTATATTTTTAGATGTGTTAATAAAACAAAGGAGTAAATATGAACATTAGACCTATTTTTTCAAATCAAATTAATGTTTTATATAATAATCAAAATAATAATCGAGTATTATCATCTAAAAAGAATGCTGATGTATTTATAAAATCAACATCATTTGGTTCAAGTTCTGATGATAAATCTTTTGAAGCATTTTCAAAGTGGGCACAAGAAAATAATTTTACTGACAATGCGCTAGAAATTATTGAAAAAACAGGTGATGTTTTAGGAGATGGTTTTGAAGGCACAACATACTCTATTCCTGGTAATGAACAATGGGTTATTAAACAGTATAAACGTGCAAATTATGTTCAACAGAGCCTTAAAAAACCTGAAATTAAAAAAATCAGTGATATTTCACCAGATTTAAATATAGGTCAAGCAATTGCGTCTGTTAAAATTCCGATGAACGATAGATTCGCTTCACATTTTTATGTTTTAAAGAAACAAACTGGTAAATCATATGGTGTTCCTTTATCTAGTAAAGATTTTTATACAGATGCAACAGTACAAAAACACCTAGATTCACTTAAGAAAATGTCTCAACTCCCAATTTCTTCATACGAAAAATTATTAGATGATATTACTTATATAAACAAACGTGGCTATAAAATAGATGCAGGCAACCCATATAATTTTATGGTTGATTGGGAAAATGAAAGAGTTAGATTTGTCGATATTGCAGATAAACTTGATGATAAAAGGTCTAGACAATATGCAGATGTTTTATTTGCACTTCTAGACGGTGATTATGGTCGTGATTTCAAGTTCTCCGATAGACCTGATAATGAAAAACAACAAGCAAGTATTTCATCAAAAAGAATTTGCTCTAAATTTTTATCAACAATGATAAGAAAACATTTGAAATTTAGCTTTACACCAAACTTTAGCAAGGTTCTGTCATCAGAAGCCCTTGAAGCAACAATTGGCGAATCTAATCCAGATAGAAAGCTTGAAAAACTACAAGAACTTGGTTTATACTAATTAAGTACATTGAAAATTTCATATGGGGACGTTTTGGATTTGACGGGTGGATCGGTATGAGCAGGCCGCGGGTCTCAGCGCTGTTCTGAGTTATCAACGAGCAAATTAAAATAAACGCTACA
>CAZNLZ010000224.1:0-2875 GCA_964574225.1 uncultured Muribaculaceae bacterium
CTTATCGGGATCCTGACTCTCCAAATACAGCAACTGGGCGATCACCAGGCTTGCGGTGGTATCATTGACCCCCTAAACAAGCACCAAGTGATAAACTCCACCATAATGGAAGTACAAATTCGCGCCCTTTTTCAAGTTCGATTTCGTGAATCATTGGTGCCATTGTTGCTGTATATGGAATATTATCAATAATACCTGATAAGATACCTGAACCCCAAAGAATTACATATGATGCAATTTCTTTAGAACCTTGTGTTATGTCTAATAACCAGTTTGCCATTAATTTGATACCACCAGCAGCTTCAAATCCACCGATAATGATAAATAAGCCGATAAAGAAGAATATTGTATTCCATTCAACTTCTTTAAATGTTTCTTCTGGATTTTCAAATAACATCAATATGCTTGCACCTATAAATGCAATTATACATGTTGCTATATGAGTTATATCGTGTGTTAGGAAACCCAATATAACTAATCCAAGAACAATCATACTCCTTTTTAGTAAAGCATAATCTGTGATAGTTTTTGAATTATCGATACTTTGTATGCTAGCCATTTTTTCTTCTGTTGTAACTAGTTGTTTTCTAAAACATAGATATAAGAATGCTAATACTGCAATCATAATAATTAAACAGATAAGTGTTAATTCTCTAATAAAGTCCATAAAAGAGAATCCTGCAGCACTACCAATAATGATGTTTGGCGGGTCGCCGATTAGTGTTGCTGTACCACCAATATTTGAAGCGAAAATTTCTGTTACAAGCAATGGTACAGGATTAATGTCTAATTGTTTTGCAACAACAAATGTAATTGGCATTATAAGAATAACTGTTGTTACGTTATCTAAGAATGCTGATAAAACTGCTGTCAAAAATCCTAAGGCAATAAGAACCATTAATGGTTTACCTTTTGTCATTTTTAATAGTTCAACGGCCATCCATTTGAAAACACCGCATTTTGTTGTAATGTTTACGATAATCATCATAGATACTAACAAAAATATAACGTTAAAATCGATGAAGTTAACAAAATAAAACTCATTTAAGCCTGCTTCAGCTAATTTTTCTTGGCTTACTAAACCTGCAAAGATTACAAATGCTGCACCAACAAGTGCGATTGTAACTTTAGGTATTTTTTCTAGTGCAATAAAAACATATGCTAGTATTAAAACTACCGCAGATATTGCTACTGCATGGTTTTGAACTAGTGCGTAAAATTGTTCCATACTCTACCTCTCTAAATCTATCAGATTTAATGATACCAAAAACATAATCTATTTAAAAACAAAAAACGAGCCATTAGGCTCGTTTTTTTATATCTTTTTGGTTAATTTATTGTTGATTTTCAGCTGGAGCTGCTTTTGCTTTACCTTTGTTGATTAATGCTACGATACCTGTACCGATTGCTGCGATACCTGCACCAATTGCAATAAATGTTTTCTTTTTAATGCTTGGGCTTGAAGCAAAGTCTGCTTTTGCTTTTTCAACAATTTTTGTTGCATATTTTGATTTGAATGAATCGCCACATTTTGCAGCGTTTGCTAATACTCTGTAACCAGCATAAGCGTTTGAACCTACTTTATTTGCGTGTGTTGCAATTGTAGAACCAATTCCTGATAAATTAACCATATATTACTCCTTTTCGATTATAACTACCTTGTTCTTATATAATGGAAATAAAAATTTATTATTGCCAAAATAGAGTTAATTATTAATAAAAATTTACAATGGTGCAGAATATATATATATTTAATAAATCATTCAATTTTTATGTTTTGTTTTAAGAATGCTTCAATAAAACCATCAATTGCTCCATCCATAACTGAATCAACATTACCAACTTCAAAATTAGTTCTGTGGTCTTTTACCATTTTGTATGGATGGAATACATAAGAACGAATTTGAGAACCAAAGTTAATATCTACATTTTGTCCTTTTAGTTTCATTAGTTTTTCTTCGTGTTCTGCTTGTTTTATTGCTAAAAGTTTTGAAGCTAAAATTTGCATAGCTGTTTCTTTGTTTTGTAATTGAGAACGTTGTTGCTGGCAACGTACAACGATTCCTGTTGGTTTATGTAAAATTCTTACAGCTGTTTCAACTTTATTTACGTTTTGTCCCCCAGCACCACCTGAGCGCATAGTATCAACGACCATATCTTCTTGTGGAATTACAATTTTTTTACTAAAGTCTTCTATTACTGGAGAAACTTCTAAACTTGCAAAGCTTGTTTGTCTTTTTCCGTTTGCGTTGAATGGAGAAATTCTAACTAGTCTATGCACGCCTTTTTCGGCTTTTGCTAGTCCATATGCATATTTCCCGCAGACTTTTATTGTTGCTGATTTGATTCCAGCTTCTTCACCATCAGAATGTTCAATCATATCAACTTTCCAGTGTTTATCTTCTGCCCAGCGCATATACATTCTTAAAAGCATTTGAGCCCAGTCCTGTGCGTCAGTTCCGCCTGCTCCTGCATTAATTGTTATGATAGCGTCTGATTTATCATATTCTCCACTTAAGGTTGATTCGACTTCCCAAGTTTCTAATTCTGATTTTAATGTTTTTATAACGCTATCAACTTCAACCAAAGTTGAATCGTCTTTTGTTTCTTCATAAAGTTCAAAAAGAGTTTCAATATCACTTATTAGCTCTTTCCAATGTGAAATTTTTTCTAAATTGTCTTTATCTTCTTTGATTTCTTGTGCTAATTTAGATGAAATTTCAGGGTTTGACCAAACATCACTTTGTTGAAGTTTTGCTTCATTTTCTTTTATTGATGTTTTTAATGATTCTATGTTGAAAACTTTCAATGCTTTTTCAAACATTGTTTTAACAGGTGTGTAAGCTTGTTTTATATCAACATATATCAATTCTTA
>CAZNLZ010000225.1:0-2855 GCA_964574225.1 uncultured Muribaculaceae bacterium
TAACATTCTTCTTTAATGGTGGTATTGATGAACCAAATAAATTAGAAACTCGTGTGTTAATTAACTCTCCAAAAGTTGCAACATATGATCTGCAACCAGAAATGAGTGCTCCTGCAGTTTGCGAAGAAGTTTTAAAAGCTATTGATAATGAAGAATATGGATTTATCTTGGTTAACTTTGCAAACCCTGATATGGTTGGTCATACTGGTGTTATGGAAGCTGCTGTTAAAGCTTGTGAAACAGTTGATACTTGCGTTGGTAAAATTGTTGCAAAAGCAAAAGTAAATGGTGTTGCAGTTGTATTAACTGCTGACCACGGTAATGCAGAATGTATGTTGAATGTTGAAACAGGTGCTCCATATACAGCACACACAACAAATCCTGTTCCATTATTTATAATGAATGCAGGCGATATTGAATTAAAAGAAACAGGTGCTTTATGTGATATTGCACCAACAGTTCTTCAGTTAATGGGTATTGAAAAACCAGCAGAAATGGATGGAAATTCATTAATAAAAGAACTTGTTCCAAGCAATAAATAATAAAATAAAAAATCCCCTCAAAATAGAGGGGATTTTTTTATAGTCCCAATTTTTTTATAAGTGCTGGAGTTACAACCTCCCAAGCTTTTGAACTAGGGTGTTTCTCGTCAGATATATAAAACTTCTTATCATCAAAGTTTTCGTTAACTAATTTTTTTAGTTCTATTACAATTATTCCTTCTTTTTCTAATTCTTCCCAGTTAAATTCAGGAAATTTGTCATACATTAGAAAAACTAATTTTGTTTCTTCGTCATAGTTACTATAGTGTTTTTTTATCGCATTATTTATTGATATTAAATACAATTTAATTAGTTTAAAAGTATTTTCATCATCTTTGACTAATGAACTGTATAAATTCATTGCTCTTGGTACCAAACAAGTTTTATTGTTTAGATAATCTTTGTAATAAATAAGTTTTTTATATGATTTATCATATTTGAAATTTGGTACATGAGATCTAAAGTTTACGTATAATCTTTTTCTATGAGAAGGGATATAAGTGTAAATAAAATATTTTGCTTGTTGGATATTAGGTAATAACATTTTCCTTGCATTTGGTGTTCTCAAAATATACAAAGCTTCTCTAAAACCACCACCTATTAAACTTAAGTTGTAAACAGGGCGTTTTGCTTGATGTGCCAAATATGCTTGAAATGTTTCATTTTCATCTAGTCCATAACCATAATTAAAAGAACAGCCTAATAATATTATTGGTGATGTGTCTTTGTCGTTCTTTGCAAAATCTAAGCCTTGTGGTTTTCTAAATTCACCTTTTACAAAGAAAAGTCTATCAATATACTTGCTTTTGAACATTTCTACTATGCTTGGACAACTCTTGTCTTTTAATTCTTGTACATAGTTTTGGTTTCTATTAAAGGTTTCTTTTAAAAAATTTGAGTAATTAATAAAGCAGATTGCTTCAATAATTAACAGAACAATAAAAATAAACAAAATATTATATGCAATTATTTTTAAGTTTTTTTTCATAATTCCTTTAAGTTTAATATTTATATCGTATGATATTATTATAAGTTACTTTATTAAAAGGGCAATAAAATGAGTTTAACAAAAATCGAAGATTTACCAACCGTTTATAATGCGAAAGAAACAGAAGAAAGTATTTATAAATTTTGGGAAGAAAATGAATGTTTTAAAGCAAATGCGAAATCTGAAAAAGAACCATATTCAATTGTAATCCCACCACCAAACGTTACTGGTGTATTGCATATGGGTCACGCATTAGATGGAACTTTGCAAGATATTTTGGTTAGATACCATAGAATGTCAGGCTATGAAACATTATGGATGCCTGGTACAGACCACGCTGGTATTGCGACTCAAAACGTTGTAGAAAAGAAATTACGCGGTGAAGGTAAAACTCGTTTCGATTTAGGACGTGAAAAATTTGTTGAACTTACTTGGGAATGGGCTAATGAACATAAAAGTGCTATTCTTAACCAATTTAAACGTTTAGGTGCATCATTTGACCGTTCAAGAGAACGCTTTACTCTTGATAAGGGATGCTCTGAAGCTGTAAAAGAAGTTTTTGTTAAACTATACGAACAAGATTTGATTTATAAAGGTGCATATATTGTTAACTGGTGCCCTCGTTGTCAAAGTGCTATCTCTGACGTTGAAACAGATTATGAAACAGAAAAAAGTAACTTGTGGGAAATTAGCTATCCATTAAAAGATGAACAAGGTGCAATTGTTGTAGCAACATCAAGACCTGAGACAATTTATGGTGACGTGGCTGTTGCAGTTAATCCTAATGACTACAAATACAAAGATTTAATTGGTAAAACGGTTCTTATTCCTTTAACGGGCAGAGAAATCCCTATTATTGCCGATGATTATGTTGATAAAAACTTTGGTACAGGTGCTCTAAAAATTACTCCTGCACATGACCCTAATGACTTTGAGGTTGGCAAACGTCATAATTTAAAACCAATTTGGGTTATTGATGAAGAAGGTAAAATGAAGTCTTGTTCAGAAGTTTACTATGAAATTCAAGGTTTGACTCGTGAAGAAGCTCGTGAAAAAACAGTTCAACTTCTTCAAGAAAAAGGCAGACTTGTTAGAATTAAACCTATTGAACACAATGTTGGTAAATGCCAAAGATGTAATACAACTATTGAACCATTATTATCTGAACAATGGTTTGTTAGAATGGAACCTTTAGCAAAAGCTGCTATTGCGGCAATTGATAATGGTGATATTAAGTTTGTTCCAGAAAGATGGACTAAAAACTATCTTGGTTGGATGACAAATATTCGTGATTGGTGTATTTCTCGTCAATTATGGTGGGGACA
>CAZNLZ010000226.1:0-2822 GCA_964574225.1 uncultured Muribaculaceae bacterium
CAAATATGAAGAACCATTCGTCTTAATAGACGAATTCAACAAGAAATATCTTGTTGAATTCAATTGTAAGGAATGTGTTATGAAAGTTAAAGTAAGGGATTAAGATCTTTTTAATGAAGAGTATGCTGGGTTGTTAGCAATTAAACCTTCGATGGTTGTCATTTGGTTGCCATCTTTTACATATAATTTTGATAAGTAGTTTAATCTTTTTACTAATTTTGAATCATTTGTTTTTAAAGAAGGGTTTTGGACTGTGAAAGATAACCAAGTTTGTACTTCTGTATTCCACGCTCTTACTTCTTCTTCGTAAGTTTTTGTGTTTTCGTGGTGAACGCTTTCGTGAGCGATTAAGCAAGCGATAGCTTCAACAGGAGCTGTTTTATAGTTTGCACTGATTAAGATAACTAAGCCACCATCTGTAGTTTTTGCAGTAACAGCTTCACAAGTACCATAGCCCATAACTTCTAAGTTTCTGAACATAACTTTGATTGGTTTGTTTGTAGAGTTTTGACCTCTGATAACATTAACAACTTTTGTATTATTCATTGCTTCTAATCTATTTAAAGCAGCAACTAAAACAGGTTGTTTTGTACTTGCTGAAAAGTCTGCTGCGAAAGCAACGTTAGAACAGAACATTAAAACTAATGCGCTAAAAAGCACAACTATCTTACTGATAATTTTCATAACAGGGAATCCTTTGAGAACAACTAAATTTTATATTAACCTTACATATATACACTTCGGCAATTTAAAAAATAACTTTAGTTTTTGATTTAATTTTTTGCTCTTTTTGTAACATATCTTAAAACAAAATCTTGAAACTCAATCCTGATAAGGATTTATTATTGTATAATTTTATAGTAGAGAGGGGTTTTTCATGTTCGATTTAGGAATTATTGGAGCAGGTCCTGCTGGTTATACTGCGGCAATTAGAGCAAGCCAAAAAGGTTTAAGTGTTATTTTGTTTGAAAAAGAGCATGTTGGGGGTACGTGTTTGAATAAAGGCTGCATTCCAACAAAAACAATATTGCATTCTTGCAAAATATTAGCTGAATTGAAAAACACTGCTAAGTTTGGAATTAGTGCTGAAAATGTAACTTTTGATTTCGCTAAAATTCAAGAAAGACAAAAAAGTGTATCAGAAAAAATAAGAAAATCTCTTGCTACGTTAATAAAAAGCTATGGTGTTACTGTTGTTGAAGAAGAAGCCAAAATAACAGCACCTAATAAAATTAATGATTATGAAGTAAAAAATATTATTATTGCGACAGGGTCAAAACCAAATATTATAAAGTTTACGGGCGATTATAGTGATGATTTTGTTATGACGTCGGATGATATATTGAACATGACAGAATTGCCAACAAGTGTTTTGATTGTTGGTTCTGGCGCTATTGGTGTTGAGTGGGCAAGAATTCTATCTTGTTTGGGCGTAAAAGTAACTATAGTTGAAATGATGAATCAATTAATTCCAACAGCGGATTATGAAGTTTCAGAGCGTTTAGTTAGACTTTTCAAAAAGTCTAGAATTGATTTTTATACTCAAACGACAATTGAAAAAATACAAGGAAATAAGGTATTTCTTTCAAATGGAAAAGAAATTGAAATAGATAGAATATTACTTGGTGCGGGAAGAAGTACTGAAACAATAAAAGTTGATGAGTGTTTTAAGACAGAACAATCAAATGTGTATGCAATTGGTGATGTAAATAGAGTTTCTATGCTGGCTCATAGTGCTATGAAACAAGCAGAGGAAGTTATTGACTATATTGTAGATGGTAAAAAGCCTGTGTTTGATAGAAACCTTGTGCCTTCTGTTATATATGGCACTCCAGAAATTGCGGCAATTGGACAAACAGAACAAGAATTACAAGAAAAAAACATAAACTACAAAAAATCTTTATTTCCAATTTCTGCTTTAGGAAAAGCTTATGCAGAAGATAAGATTGATGGATTTATTAAAATCTTGGCGAATGATAATGAAATTTTAGGCGCACATATTGTAAGTGAAGAAGCGAGTGCTTTGGTTCAACAAATTGCAGTTGCTATGGCAAATAAAATTGCACCTAAAGATTTACACAAAGTGATTTTTGCTCATCCAACATATTCTGAAGGAATTGGGGAAAGCATTTTGGATTTAGATTCTATGGCGATACATTTGCCAAAGAAAGCTTAAAGAACTTTCTTAAAGTTAATTTCATTATTTAATTCAATATAAGTATGTAATTTTTCTATTAGAGATGGAGAAAAATTGTAGTTGTTGTCTGCTGGGGTTATTTTTATAAAAGCGTTATAACCGTCTTGCGCAGAAACAGACGCTATAAATTCCTTTGTATATGCTTTAAATAGTACGCTACCTGTTTTGAATTGTATTTCTTCGATTGCATAATTGTGTTCATTTATTGCTGCAAGTAGTAAGTATAATAAATTTTCAGAAGTTGTTTTATATGATTTTGCAAATTCAATTGGGTTTGGAAGAGTTTTTGTTGCATTGCTTGTAGGCACAACTTCGTTCGCAAATACACTTTGCGGAATTGTCCATATTGATAGTATTAACAGGGAAATAAGAATTTTCCTCATTAGTTCTCCATCCAAGATTTACCTACGTTTATATCAACCTTTAATGGAACTAGGAATGGTTGATTAAGTTCCATAGCGTTCTGAACAAGTTGTTTGACTTGCTCTATTTCAGTATCGACTGTTTCGATGACAAGTTCATCATGTACTTGTATGATTATTTTAGATTTAATGTTATTTTTTTCAAAATCATTTTGAAGACGAACCATTGCAAGTTTCATTATATCAGCGGCTGTTCCTTGAAT
>CAZNLZ010000227.1:0-2781 GCA_964574225.1 uncultured Muribaculaceae bacterium
CATTTGCTTTAACTTGTTTTGCATAAGCTTTAAAATCATCTGATAAAGCTTCTTTCAAAGCAATTGCCTTACCTGCAATAATGTGTTCTAAAGGACCACCTTGCATGCCAGGGAATACTGCTTTATCAATACCCATTGCATGCTCTTCCTTACACATAATAATACCACCTCTTGGACCTCTTAAAGTCTTGTGAGTAGTTGTTGTTACGAAGTCTGCATAAGGAAATGGACTTGGATGTTCACCTGTTGCAACCAAAGCTGCAATGTGTGCGATATCAGCTAGCAACAATGCACCAACTTCATCTGCAATTTCTTTAAACTTTTTAAAATCAATAACTTTTGAATAGTTACTTGCACCACAAATGATAAGTTTTGGTTTATGTTTTAAAGCCATTTCACGAACATTGTTATAGTCGATTTCACCATTGTCGTTAATACCATATGAAACAATATTGAAATACAAACCTGAAAAATTAACTGGAGAACCATGTGACAAGTGACCACCATTAGATAAATCCATACCCATAACTGTGTCACCAGGTTTTACTGCATACATAAATACAGCCATATTTGCTTGTGCACCGCTATGAGGTTGAACATTGGCATGCTCTGCATTAAATAATTTTTTCGCACGTTCTTGAGCCAATTCTTCAATAATATCAACGTTTTCACAACCATTATAAAATCTTTTATGTGGTTTACCTTCTGCATATTTATTAGTCAAAACGCTACCGCATGCTGCCATTACAGCTTTAGAAGTAAAGTTTTCACTCGCAATTAATTCTATTGTTGTTTGCTGTCTTTTTAGTTCTTTTTCAATTAATTCAGCAACTTCTCTATCAGTCTCTCTAATTACATCCAATTCCATGTTTACCCCAATCTATAATCTACCTCTTGGAATATATTTTAATACGTTTTAGTTGTAAATAAAAGTATATTAATTATAAAAAATGTTTGATAAATTTTTCTTCTTCCGTAAAATTATATAAGGAGAGCAGATTTTGGCTAATTATTATAATAAAGATTTGTATAAGGTTTTGGATTTAACATACGAAGCTAGTACAGAGGAAATAAAAGCCTCTTTTAGAAAACTAGCTAGAACTTATCATCCTGACGTTGCTACAACCCCAGAGGATGTTGAAAAATTCAAAGAAATAAAAGAAGCTTATGACATTTTAAGTAACGAAGAAACACGCAAAAAATATGATGTTTTGCGCGGATTTTATAGAGAAAAACTTAGAAAAGATTTTGAAAAAGAACAAAAAACAAAGGACAAGTATCAAGAATACATAAAAAGAGCAAAACAAAATGCTCAAAATCCCGAATCATTTGGAAAAACTTTTAATGATGCAATCGATAATTTGTTCCACGCAAAGAAAGTAAACAATACAGCAAAAACTCAACAAAAACCACCAATAAACGGTGAAGATATTAATGTTGATGTAACAATTACTTGTTTTGAAGCAGTGAATGGTACAAACAGAAAAGTTAATATTTTGCACACACAACCATGCCCGAATTGTGGTGGTAGGAAGTTTATAAACGAGTCTCAATGCGCAATGTGCAAAGGACAGGGCATAATTTCACTTCAAAAGAAAATCAATGTTAAAATACCAAGAGGAGTATCACAAGGTTCTAAAGTAAGAGTTAAAAAAGAGGGAAACAAAGGTCTTAACGGTGGAAAAGACGGTGATTTATATTTAATAATCACAGTTGAAAAACACCCATTCTTTGAGATTGATGGATTAAATATTCTTTGTAATCTTCCAATCACTCCTTTTGAAGCAGCACTTGGAGCAGAAGTTACAATCCCTGCTATTGAAGGAAATGTAAACATAAAAATTCCTCCGATGACATCTTCTGGACAAAAATTAAGATTATCTGGTCAAGGTATTGAAAATAAAAATAAATCTAAAAAAGGTGATATGATTATTACAGTATCAATAAAAATGCCAGAAAAACTTTCAGAGGAAGAAAAAGAACTATACACAAAATTAAAAGAATTATCATCGTTTGACATTAGGAAAGATATGAAAAATGACAAATAAAGCACTTATTAAAGAATTTTTTGAATCAGTGCAAGGAGAAGGACCATATGTTGGCTACAACCAACTGTTTATAAGATTTTCTAAATGTAATTTGGATTGCCAATTTTGTGATACAGATTTTATCTCAGAATTAAACGAATATAGTCCACAAGAACTTGCAGATGTTGTTAACAATAGAAAAAATATTCATTCTGTAAGTCTAACAGGCGGAGAGCCACTTGTAGAAATCGACTTTTTAAAAGAATTTTTACCATTAGTAAATAAAAAAGTTTTTTTGGAAACAAATGGAACACTATATAAAAATTTAGAAAAAATTATTGATAGAGTTGATATCGTTTCTATGGACGTAAAATTACCGTCAACATCTGGGAACCAAGACTTATTTGAAGTTCACAAGTGTTTTATTGATGTAGCTAAAAACGCAAATAAAGAAATTTATATAAAAGTTGTATTTGATGAAAATACAACAGATGAAGAAATCAATATTTGCACAAACTTAGCTAAAGAAAATGATATTCTTCTTGTTCTTCAACCAAAAATGGACGGCGATATATTAAATTTAAAAGCAGATGTAATCCACTCAACGTTCTATAAATTTGCTGAAAAATATCATAATGTAAGACTTATTCCACAGGTGCATAAATTTTTAAATTTGTTATAATGATTATATCCTAGGGTAGTGGAGATTTTTAATGACAGTATCAATCGCAGTTACAGGTAAAAGTGGAACAGG
>CAZNLZ010000228.1:0-2775 GCA_964574225.1 uncultured Muribaculaceae bacterium
TCTCTAATTGTGCCCAATATCTTGTTACGCCTATTGTTGGGACACCAAAATTATACTTAAAGATATTAACATATTTCGCATAATATGGAGCCCAAGCAATTACAACCAAATTAATATTTTTATCTTCAAGAAAAGATTTATAACCTTCAACACTATTAATTGTTATAAATTCTACGTTTTTATAGTTCTTACAATCAATACTTGTTTCACCAGCTATGTAAATTTTCTCAATAAAATCAGACTTATCAAAGCTTCTTATCAGAGAAATATTGTGTGCGCTAACTCCAAATAATAATACATTCATACTTTTTTACTTTAAAACTCAAATTGGCAATTTCAACATATTACCAAGCTCTACATCAACCATTGTATCACAAAATGGCATCATTGCTGAGTGTGGAGTAAAGGTCAATTCAAGAACAAATATGCCTTCTTTGCTTACAAGAAAATCGACTCTAACATAAGAAAATTCTTCCGCCAAACATTTTGCATATTCAATAATCAATTCGAGCGATTCTGGTTTTTCTGAATCTTTTTCTGGATACTGTTTTAATTTATATGGTAATTTTTTCCATTCTAAATCATAAAAAGTAAAGTTGAATGTTTTATTCTCAAAATCCACAACTTCTAACATAATGGGTTGCCCATTAAAACAGTGAACTTGATATTCTTCAAATAAACTTGGATTTGGCGATAATAATTTTTCAGCAAAAAGTTTTGGTTTTATATTTATATATTGAGGCTCAAGTGAATACTCAAAGTATTTCATTTTAAGCCATTCATCCGTAAGCTTTTTAAATTCCTTTTTCTGTTTATTGGAAATTTTATTAGTCAAATTAAGATTTTTCTTCCAAGAGTGATTTACTTTTAAAATAACCTTGCTAGGAAGTTTAGAAAAATCTATATCACTAAAGTCATCCCATACACCATATATTGGCGCACAATGTCCTTCACCCAATTTTTCGTTAATATAATCTTTAACTTTAATTTTATCAGTTAACAACGTTTTTAATTCTAATTTTTCGTTATATGCTAACCACATTATCTTTTCATTAAAAGTTTTAGGAGTTAGAAAATTATATTCATATCCCAACGTCTGGCTTGCACGCTTATTAAAATAGTGAAGTCTATATTTTTTAGGGCAATACTTGAAAAAAGGGTAAAACCCTTTTGTTTTTTCAAAAAATTTATCAAGTAGAGATTTTATTAACATCACATTTTTATCTTTTATATTTCTTTTAAAACTTCTTTTAACTCTGGATACTTTTCGCAAAGCATATTATATTCATCAAAACTCAAATTAGTTTCTTTTATTGATTTAATCATATTTTCATAATATTCAGACTTAAATTCATCTTTTATCATACTGTAATAATATAGAATATTATGGATTTTATATGTTAAAAAATCTTCTCTTAAAAGATTAAAAGTATTTGTCTCTTGCATTAAATTTTCAACAATATTAAAAATTTCAATATGATCAATCAAACGTCTATTATTATCTGTTAAAACAGAACCTTCACGATTAAATCTATAAACATATAATTTTTCTCTAATGAAGAAAATCTTTTCAGCAGTTAATAAAGTCCCAAAAATAACTTTATGATCTTCAAAGTCTAAACCTTCAGCAAAATCAATATTATGTTTATCAAACAATTCTTTTGTATAAAGTTTATTCCAAACACACATTGGATAGCTAAACGGAGACAAATCTCTCCAATTGAAAACCCTATCATCAATAATGTTTTCAAAATTTGCATCTACGAAGTATGGAAATGGAGCATTAACTGCATTCTTTTCATCGTAGCCGTCTGGCATACACATAGCTATATCAAGGTCTTTTTCTTTAATTAAATTATAAAGACGTTCAAACATATTTGGTTTAACCCAATCATCTGGATCAACAAAACCAATACATTCACCTGTTGCAATCCTCAAACCATCATTTCTGGCAGCGCCAGTTCCTTTATTTTCTTTATGAATGACCTTTATGCGACTATCCTTAGCCTTATATTCTTCCAAAATGTCATAACTGTCATCAACAGAACCATCATTAACACAAATGATTTCAATTTCATTTAATGTTTGATTAATCAAACTATCTAAAGACTGTCTTAAATACTTTCCAACATTATATACAGGAAGAATTACAGATACTTTTGGTTGGAAAGAAGGATGATTTTCTTGTTCAACAACAATCTCTTCTTTTTTCACATCTTCCTTAACAACTTTTGGTTGAATATTTAATTTTCTTTCAATTTTCTTTCTAAAATTGATGATTCTTCTATAAGGCTTAAGTTGCTCTTCGTAATATCTTTTTTGTTCAATAATTTGCGCGCTTAAAACCTCTGTTTCAACAGCAAACCTGTCTTGCTGAGCCTTAAGCATTTCTTCATAACCTTTAGTTAGAACTGAAACTTTTTCTTCTAAATTATTAATATGCCAAGTTTCTGTTTCTTTTTGACGTCTTATAATTTCTTGTTCATACCAATCTCGTTGAGAAGCTAATTCACGTTCATAATAATGTTTTAAAGACTCCATATCTTGAGAACTTTTAACATTAAAATATGATTCAACATCAACCTTAATTTTTTCTTTTTCATACTCGAATTTTGACTTTAAAAGTTCAATTTCTGATTCATAAAATCTCTTTTGAGCATCCAAAGATTCCTGATATTGTTTTTCTAATTTATATAATTGTTCTTCGTTATTTTGCATAACTTATCCTAGTTCTTCTTTAAAATTTTATTTATTTTATTTTTTACTTGGTCTAAC
>CAZNLZ010000229.1:0-2767 GCA_964574225.1 uncultured Muribaculaceae bacterium
TAACAGGTTGGTTAACACCTGGTGTAAACTTCAAAGCTAGAGCTGATGAAGATGTATTAGTTGAATTAAAAGTTGATTGCAGCTTATACAATGACTATGTTCAACAAGTTACAACAGAAACAGTAACTACAACAACTAGAACAGCTCAATAATTGAGAAATTTAAATAAGAAAAACCCTCGAAGAAATTCGGGGGTTTTCTTGTAAAACGAATATTTTCACTTTATAATATTCATATGAATAATATTGAATTATATTTAAAAAATCTTACTGGTAAAGACGAACAAAAAGCGCAAGAAGCCGCTTGTTATTTGGTTGATAATGTAGATTTGGATTTATTTAATGCGCTTGTTGAAAAAACGGATTTTCTTTTTGATTTCATTAGAAATAATGTTGCAAAAAGAATTACAAAAGCAGTTAACAAGGATAATTGTTTAAATCTTATCAAGTTTTTTGATATTTATTCATCTTATTATGATGATTTGTTTGCTTCTATTTTGGCAAAACACGCGAATGAAGATGTTACAGATGAGATTTTTGAACTTTTGGAAAAAGGAACAAATTCGCAAAAATCTTATGCGGCTAAGTATTTCTCATTTATTCCAGATACAGTTTCAATAGAACTTTTAAGCAAATATGCTTTTTCTGATGATGAATCGTTAAGTTATAATTGTGCAGAAGCACTTGGACAAATGAATGATGATATTTCTTTTGGTATTGCTTTAAGCAATTTGAATTCAGAAGATGATTTTGAACAGTTAAAAGCAGTTAAGTTTTTTGTTGCTTATGGGCATAATTATCCTTTCAAAGAAATTTTTGAAATACTAAAAAAATCAAAAATGCCAGAAAATATTGCAGGACAAATACCTTATATGGTTAGTGTATGCGAACTTTTAAACTCTAATCAAATGGATAATGCACTTGCTGTTTTGGATAATATTCTTTCTGGACTTGGTGAAATATTACCATTGTCTGATATTTTTCAATTTGAGTTGTTTGAAGCTTTAGAATTTTTGATGAAAAAGAATAGTCAAGAAAATTCTTTCTCTGGAAAAATTGCAGAAATATTATTAAAAGCACTTTCAAAATTCAAATTATTTACAGAAAATCCAGAGTATATTTTTGATGAAGATAAAGATACTAAATACGAAATTTCATCAATTTATAAATTAATGCAATCATATGGGGCTGATTTTTGGTATAAACAAAAACAGTTTATGCTTGCAGAATTAGAGTCATCTGATGATAGAGTTATTGAAGCACTTGCAATTGTAGTTGAATTTAATTTAACAGAAGCTGCAGATAGTATTAATAAATTGTTAGAAAGAGATAGTGAAATTGTTCTTTGTGAAGCATTATCTGCTTTGAAAGCAATTGATTCTCTTACTGGAGTTGATATTGATTCTATTTCGTCAAGGATAAAGAACGATAATATAAAAGCTATTATAGAAAATTTAAAAGGCTGATTTTAAAATCAGCCTTTTTGGATATTTGATATTATTTCTAGAATACGATTTTGCTAAAGTCCGCAATTACTGCGAATTTTTGTTTGATTGCGTTTAGCATATTTATTCTATTTTGTTTGATTGTTTCATCTTTATCCATAACAAGCACGTATTCAAAGAATTCAGAAATATATGGAACAAGATTTGCAAGTTTTACTTCAAGAACTTCATAGCATAGTTCTTTTTCATTAATTGTAGAAGCCATGTTCCATAAGTTCTTTTCGCTTTCATTATTAAATAAAGCTGTATTTATAGTTCCAAAATCTTTTTCATTTTTAATAATTCTGATAATTCTGTTAACCCCTTCGTGGAATTGAACATAATTATCTTTTTTGATGATGTTAGAAACAATATCTAAGCGTTTTGTGAAATCTTTAAGGTCAGATAATACATCTTTTTCGCTAATGCAAGCTTCTAAAACATCGTGTTTATACTTGTCTGAAAGAAGAATAACAAGTCTTTGTTCAAAGAATTCTTTTACTGTATTGAATAAGGCTGTTTTGTCTTGAACTTCAACAGGAAGCAATTCAATAGTTTGTTTTAAAAGTTCTGTTAGATTGATATCTAATTCTTTTTGTAGAACTGTTTTCAAGATACCAAGAGTTGCGCGTCTAACCCCCAATGGGTCTTGTGAACCTGAAATCTTTTTGCCATCAGCAAATACAGTAACTACGGTATCCATTTTATCAGCAATACCAACAATTTGACCTTCAATATTTGAAGCAACTTCTGATTCTGCATTTAATGGGAAATAGTGTTCTTTAATACCTTCTGAAACTTCTTTACTTTCGCCACTTCTTAATGCATAGTCTGCACCAATATATCCTTGAAGTTCAGTAAATTCAAATACAAGTTTTGTAACTAAGTCAGCTTTGCAAAGAAGCGCTGTTCTTTCAACATCAGCAATAGGTGCATTAAGTTCTTTTGCAATTGTTTTTGAAAGAGTACAAATTCTTTGTGTTTTATCATAAACAGAACCAAAACCTTTTTGGAATGTTACACCTTTTAAATCTTCAAGGTATGCAACAAGCGGTTTTTGAGTGTCTTCGTTAACAAAGAAGATAGCATCTTCAAGTCTTGCTCTAACAACTCTTTCATTACCTGCTTTAATATTGTCAAAAGTATCACCAACAAAGTTGCTTATTGTAATAAATTTATTTAAAAGTTTTCCATCTTTATATAGAGGGAAATATCTTTGGTGAACAGCCATAACTGTTACGCATACTTTTTCTGGGATTTCAAGATATTTTTCTTCAAATGAAC
>CAZNLZ010000230.1:0-2736 GCA_964574225.1 uncultured Muribaculaceae bacterium
AAACCACGAAGTTGAAGCTGATAAAGAAGAAAGAATTTTAAGCTTAACACCAGAACAAGTTAGAAAATATGGTAGATTAGTTGAAAAAATCGTTATCGGTGCAGCTGAAGAAGTAGGCTTAGATAAAGATTCTATCGTATGCGAAGACTTAGGAACTTTAACAATGCCAGTTGTAAGTGTTATGAAAGAATATGACTTACAAGGTATGAAATTAATTCAATTCGTAGTTCCAGAAAAACCAATGCACCCATACCGTTGTAAAAATATCAACGAAAGAAGCTGGGCAATGGTTGGTACACACGATAACGAACCTATTAAAATGTGGGCAGATAAAACAGTTCATACAGAAGAAGGTTACCTAAATGGTAAAAACCTAGCAGAAGACTTATGTCCAGATGCTTCTGATGAAGAAAAAGAACAAGTAGCCGTTAGATGTTCAAATGAAGCCGACTTCTTAAACCAAATGAAATTAATCGAGCTATTTGCTTGTAAATCTGCAAATATTCAAGTATTCTTCACAGACTTCTTAGGCTTATATGATGTTTACAACCGTCCTGGCACATCAGGCGATGCTAACTGGTCATTAAGAATTCCTGATAATTATGAAGAAGTTTACTGCAATAACTTAAAAGAAGGTAAAGCATTAAATCTTCCATTAATTTTAAAACTTGCTATTGAAGCAAGAGGTCATGAATTTGCAGCTGCAAACCAAGAAATCATCAGAAAATTAGAAGGTTTAATCTAATGCACGAGTTAAAAGTAGAAAGTCATTTTGCTGCAGCTCACCATTTATTAAACTATAATGGCGAATGCGAAAACCAACACGGACACAACTGGAAAGTTGAAGCTTATATTCGTGGTACTGAACTTGATAAATCAAATCTTTTGATTGACTTTAAAGTACTAAAAAAAGAGCTTAACTCTATTTTGGATATGCTTGATCATAAGGACATCAATGAACTTCCAGAATTTAAGGGGATAAGTCCAAGTAGTGAAATTCTTTCTAAATTTATTTATACAAAATTAAAAGAAAAAATCGCTTGCACTTATAAAGTTTCTGTTTGGGAGACTGAAAGAGCTTGTGCAAGCTATTTTGAGGAATAATAAATGCATATTTTACAAGCAATTATAATGGGTATAGTGCAGGGGCTAAGTGAGTTCCTGCCTATTTCAAGTTCAGCACACTTGGTTATAACATCAAATCTATACAAAGTGCTAAAAGGCATTGAACTGGGACAAGAATCATCACAGGAAATTTTTCTTGATATTATGCTTCACTTAGGCACATTAGTTGCTGTTCTGATTTATTTTAGAAAAGATATTTGGGAAATTATTAAAGCATTTATACATGCCATAAAAACTAAAGATTTTTCATCAAAAGAAGCAAAACTTGCACTTTATATCCTGCTTGGCACTGTAATTACAGTATTAATAGCATTCCCGCTTCACGGAATTGCAGAAGACTTAGTTTTTGCCCCAGCAATTGTTGGTATTCTGTTAATTTTAACAGGTATTTTGCTATTTTCAGCAGAAGCATATTCAAAAAAATTAGCCGAAAAATCAGATACTGTTGATTTTAAAACATCAGTCATTATGGCTATATTTCAAGGTATTGCAGCTCTTCCAGGATTTTCTCGTTCTGGTTTAACAATTGCATCAGGTTTACTATGTAAAAAAGATAGAACAACAGCAGCAAAATATTCTTTCTTACTAAGTATTCCAATTATTATTGGTGCTTCTATGCTTTATCCGTTCATAAAAATTGACATGAGCGAATTCAGTCAATACAACTGGGGCGCAATCATAATAGGAACAATTGTTTCAGCTATTGTAGGCTATATCTGTATTAAGTACTTTTTGAAATTTGTTGGCAAATACTCGCTTGCATTTTTCGCGTATTACTGCATAATAATAGGTATAGCAACTTTTGTGTTTTTTAATATTGTATAAGGGATGTAAAATATGGATTTAACAGTAAACTATATTCGTGAGAAAATTTGTGACTTTCAACCTGAAATCGGCATTATTCTTGGTAGTGGCTTAGGCGATTTTGCTGATGCTTTTGACTCTATCAAAATATCATATAACGATATTCCTGGTTTTGAAAAATCAAACGTTCAAGGTCATAAAGGTCAATTAGTTTTTGCAGAAGTTAACGGAAAGAAAGTAGTTATGATGCAAGGAAGATATCACTTCTATGAAGGTTATTCAATGCAAACAGTTACTTTTCCAGTTAAAGTTATGAAGAAACTAGGAGTAAAAACATTAATCGTAACTAATGCAGCTGGTGCTGTTACAGCAGAATTTAAACCTGGCGATTTAATGTTCATAACAGACCACATCAACTTTATGGGAACAAATCCATTAATGGGCAAAAACGATGACACATTAGGAACTCGCTTCCCAGATATGAGTGAAGTTTATTCTAAAGAACTAATAAATAAAGCAGAGAAAATTGCAAAAGACCTAAACATTGAATATCAAAAAGGTGTTTATGTTTCAACAACAGGTCCAAGCTACGAAACTCCTGCTGAAATTAAAATGTTCAGATTATTAGGCGGAAATGCTGTTGGTATGTCAACAGTGCCAGAAGCTATCGTTGCAAATTACTGTGGTTTAAATGTTCTTGGAATTAGCTGTCTGACAAACTATGCAGCTGGTGTTACAGAAAACCCTTTAAACCACCAAGAAGTAATTGAAACAGCAGATAGAGTTAAAGAAAGCTTTAAAAACTTA
>CAZNLZ010000231.1:0-2711 GCA_964574225.1 uncultured Muribaculaceae bacterium
TGAAAACATTTGTTCAACTGTCATATTAACCTCCTACGTATGTTCCTATTTCTTCGCCTTTTAATATTTTAATGATGCTACCTTTTGCTGCAAAATCAAATACCATAATCGGTATAGAATTTTGTTTACATAAAGCACAAGATGCAGTATCCATAACTTTTAAACCTTTAATGATGATATCATCATAAGTAATTTTGCTATATTTTTTAGCATTTGGATTAACTCTAGGGTCATCAGAATAAACACCATCAACCCCATTTTTAGCCATAAGCATAATTTCTGCACCAATTTCAGATGCTCTTAATGCAGCAGCTGTATCTGTTGTAAAGAATGGATTTCCTGTGCCAGCAGCAAAAATAACAACTCTTGATTTTTCTAGGTGTCTAATTGCTTTAAATCTGATATAAGGTTCAGCAATTTTATCCATATCAATTGCAGATTGAACACGGCAATGAACATCTAATTTTCTCAATGCACTTTGAAGAGCCAAAGCGTTCATTACTGTTGCAAGCATACCAATATAATCACCTGTTGCTTGGTCCATTCCATACTTCGCAGAGTTTTTAACACCTCTAAAAATGTTTCCACCGCCAACAACAATGGCAACTTCTGCTCCAGAGTCATAAGCTTGTTTAACTTCGTTAGCAATCATTTCTAACGGATTTTGGTCAATACCAAATTGTTGTTCACCCAAAAGAGCCTCACCGCTTAACTTTAGCAGTATTCTCTTATATTTTAAATTTTCTCCCATATAAACCTATTCAAAAAACTAATAAAACAATAAATTTATTATACATTAAAGCATGGCGAAATGTATATAGATTAAAGATTTGTATACATTTCTTTTACTTGTTTGTACTTATGTTTAGCCATCAAAGTTTGAACTATACCCATAACACAAAGGGAAACTGCCAATGCAATCCAATAACCTTTAATTGACATATCATATATTCCAACAGAAACAACAGCAATAGGAGCACCAACAAACCAATAACCAGCAAGCACAGCTCCTGATACAAACTTTGTCATTTTAAAACCTTTTAAAGTTCCACCCATAACAATTTGAAGTCCATCAAATATTTGATAAGCAGCAACAACCGTCATAACAGGAAGTGCTATTCTTAAAACATCAACATCATTAGTAAATAATCTTATTATTTGACTTGGTAACAAAATTAACGTTAAACTAATCAAAACCATTATTACAAGACTCATTGTAGTTGCAGCGAAAACATAATTTCTGATTTCATCGCATTTTTTTGCACCGTAATAATATGCAACCTTAACAGATGTTGCTGTTGCAATAGATAATGGAAACATAAATGTCGCAGAAGAAATAGTAACAAGAATACTATGAACAGCCGCCAATAATGCAGATTCTCTACCAACTAAAATTGTTATTATATTAAATGCCAAAAATTCAAATAACAAAGCAAGTCCAATAGGAATACCCACTTTAACTATTTGTTTCATATAGCTAAAGTCAATTTTCGCTCTAAAATTAATGAATTTAAAAACGTAAATAAGCATTGTTAAACCCATCAAGGTTCTAACTAAAGTTGTCGCTATTGCCGCACCTTTAGCCCCCATTGAAGGTATTGGTCCAAAACCAAATACAAATGCAATATCAAATATTAAATTCAAAAAAACAGAAAGCAATAATAAAGCATTTGGGAAATTAACTATTTCATAAGACTGCAAAAACTGTTTTATGCCTTCAAACAAAAACATACCAAGCATTGAAAACGATACAATTGCAATATATTGTTCTATATAAGGAACAATATGCGCTTCAAAGTTCATCATAGGAACGAAAAATTTAGAAGCATAGCAAATTCCAGAAAATAACACAGCCGATACAGAAGAAAAAATTAATGTTGATAGCAAATATTTTTTCGTTTTTTCGCCTGCACCCCTCATATTCGAAAGCAAAATAGATATCGCACACAAAATTCCTATCCCAAGAATAAAGATAGTAAACAAAATTGAATTCGCTATACTTATTGCGGCAAGTACATCAATACTATATTTTGCAACAACTAAAACATCAGTTGCACCAATTAACGTATGACCCAAATTACCTATGAACAAAGGAAATGCAAGTATTAATAAATCAATAAAATATTGTTTAGTTATTTTGTGCATTTTCCCTTAACTTTTTATATTCTTCTTTATGAATACGCATGTCATTTGCTCTATCATAGTATTCAACATTTTTCATTCCAAGTTCATCGGCTCTTCTTCCTGCATATTCAAGAAGTTCATACAATTCATCAGAAACATTAAACTTATTGTTGATATACCATCCACCTTCAACATCAAGAACAACGCTTTTAATTCCTGTTTTAACGGTTAAATCAAACCATTTATCAAGCTCTTCTTTATTATCATTAAATCCTGGATAAATGATGTATTTTGTTTTAGCTTTATATTTATCAGCCCCCTGAGAAACGGCATATTTTTCTAAATTTGCCCAAACAGTTTCAAAGTGAGGAACACGTTTAATATTCTTGTAAGTTTCAGGCGTACCAGAATCAACAGAACAAACTAATGTTACTTTTCCTTCTCTCAAGCCTCTTTCAATAGCAGGTGAATATTTAACACAAGAAGAATGAACCCTAATATTATCACAACCAGCGTCCATTAACATATTCATCATTGGCTCAAATTCTGGTAATAAAGCTGGTTCGCCACCACCAAAACCAATTTCA
>CAZNLZ010000232.1:0-2680 GCA_964574225.1 uncultured Muribaculaceae bacterium
TAACTTTGTTTAATGCTGTTTGGTTATGAGCAGAAAATTCATAGTTAACAGAAGCGTCTGAACCTACGTTGTAGCTATTCCATTCCAAAACACCAACGCCACCTTGACCGCCTTGGATTTGGATATTCATATCATTTGAATTACCAATTGTAACATCTGCATTTGTTGCAGTATTTAAGCTTGGTAGTGCAGAAGCTGCAACATCAGCAAAAGCTGCAGGGGTTAAACCTGTTGCTGCGAAAATACCTACTGCAATTGTTGTGCTTAAAAGTTTTTTCATGTCTTCTTCCTTATATTTATCATGCTAATTAAGTGCTATCTATGTGCTTATTTTAAATACTCTAAAAATAAAAATTGCTAATATAACGAAATTTGTTACACCGAATTATTTTATTTGTTACAAAAGTCTAACTTTTAAATATGCTCTCTCTACAATAAATACACTCTATATATACTATATAAATACTCAAGTGTCTGTAAAATTGCCAAGATAAATTAATTTTATTAACGTTTTGTTACAACAAAAAAAGAGCCTATCATTTGATAGACTCTTTTTTGCTATTTATTGCTTATTAAAATTTCTTTTGTTCATTAGAGTTTAAAGAGTATTTTAATAAATCGTTTGCAGATAATAAACCAGGTTTATCTTCATCTTCGATGATATCTTCATCTGGAACGTCTGGGCATGGTTCTTGATCACCTGTGCCATCGCCTTCACCAGGATTTGGGTTTTCTGGTTCTGGTTCAGGAGTTGGTGTTGGAACTGGAGTTGGTGTTGGTTCTGGATCAGCAGGAGTTTCACCTGGGTTGATTACATCAACATCATCACCATTATCGATACCAGGAAGTGTTGGATCAGTTACGCCATTATCAACAGGTCTTTTGTTTACTAATAAGATTTTTTCATCTGCACCATATTGGATGTGGTGTCTTCTGTTGTAGTTACCATCATCTGTTCTGTCGCCAGATTGTGTAATTACATAGTTGTCATTAGCAACTTCTGATGTGAATTCGCCACCAACTTCAATGTAAGAACGTTCACTAGCATCACCAGGTAATTTTTCTTCTTTTGTATATGGAAGACCAGCAATAACTTTGTTAGCAACAACTTTCATATCTTTTCCAGAAATCAAGCTAGATACTGATAATGTGCCATTTGTTTTTACTGTCATGTTTTCACCAGCTTTAGCAACTAAACCGTTATCTCTGTTGCCAACATTTGCAAGAGTTACATCAACATCTTTGCCAGCTGTAATGTTTGTTTGGATGTTATTTAAATCAACTGTACCAGTTGTTTTAACATTGTTAGCACCTTGAATATAAATTTTCTTAGCAGCTAAGAATTTTGTTGAATCTTTAACATTTACATCACCTTTAGCAGAAGTTAAGAAAACATTTTCACCAGCTGTAATGTTTGTTCTAGCTGTTGTTAAAGAATCTTGAGCATTAATTTCAACATTTTTAGCACCTTTTAAGTTTAATGTGCCAACTGGTTTAAATTGAGATGTTGAAGTTAATAAAATGCTTTCGCCTGTAGATTCAACGTTAACATCTATACCAGCATTGAATGTTGAACCAGCTAATTTAGCAGATGTAACTGAATCTTTTGATTTTAGGTTAACATTGCCAGCTGTAGCTGTCATAATTGAATTATTTAATAATAAAGAACCGTTTGTAGCAACTGCGTTAACGTCTTTACCAGCAGTAATTGTTGCTTTTTCTGTCCAAACCATTTTGTCAGAAGTTAAATTAACATTTTCAACTGCAGTAACAGAAGAATTATTAACTTGAGCTCTGTTTGAACCAGTTACGTTAACATTTTTACCTGTAACTACTGAACCATTTTGGATAGAAGCAATTGTAGGAGATGTTAAAGTTACATCTTTAGCTGCAGCAATTGATGATTTATCAACTACAACATCATATCCTTGAGAAGTTGCAGTAACATCACCAACAGCACCAATACCAGTTGATGTTAATGATACTTTTTTACCAGCAATAATTTGAACATTACCACCAGCTTTTGAAGCTGCTTCAGTATTGTAATTTGAAGTTAATAATTGAGAACCTTCTGTAATTACATTATTTAATGCTGTTAACCAAATGTTACCATCGTTACCAGATACAGCTTTAACAGCTTTTAAGTTTGCACCATATAAGTTAATATCACTACCAGAATGGCTTGAATAGTTTCTAGCATCAATGTTACCGGCTTTAATTTCACCATTTAATGCAATAGTCATTTTATCTGCTGAAGTTTTTAAATCAGATAAACCTTTTACTGCACCATTGTTGTAATATGAGAAGTTAACACCATCAGCTGTAACGATTTTTACTTTACCTAATGAAGCTGTATTTCCGTTAGCATTTGGAGCAACGCTAGTTGTAATTTTTGAACCAGCATATTGAGCAACGCTGTCAGAAATTAAGTTAACTGCTTTATCACCGTGAATTTGTGCACCTTCTAAAACCTTAATACCATATTTAGAAGTTTGACCATTTCTATCAAATTTCATTGTGTTTGTATCTTTATCAAACACGCCGTCAAATGTTGATACAGTAAATGAGTTTAAGTTAACATTTGCGCCATCACCAAATAAAACACCATTTGGGTTGATTAAGATAACTTTACCTGTTGCATCATATCCACAACCTGCACAACCTGAAGATGTGATTTTAC
>CAZNLZ010000233.1:0-2669 GCA_964574225.1 uncultured Muribaculaceae bacterium
AAGCTCCAATAATTATTATGACAACAGAAGTTTATCGTAATATGGCTTTATCTCATTTCTACGGTGATAAAAATCCATTAATGGAAAATTTAGGAACTGTTATTTTTGATGAATTCCATTATCTTGGTGACCCAGATAGAGGTCCTGTTTGGGAAGAATCAGTTATGTACACTCCAGAAGGTGTTCAAACTTTAGCATTAAGTGCAACAATTGGAAATCCAAAAGAACTTGAAAAATGGATTGGTGATATAAAAGGCGACAATGTTTCATTAATATCAATTCCTTCAGAAGCGCGTCACGTACCTCTTCATTTTGATATGTTTGAAACACAATCTTATGAAAAGAATGAGAAAAAAATCAAAAAAGCATTAAAAAGAGGCGAAACAATTGATACTTCAACAGCAAGAGTTTCTAAACCAAAATTGAGTGATTTCAAAAAGGTTGTTGAAACTTTGAATAAAGAAAAACAATTGCCTGCAATCTTATTTGTATTTAGTAGAAATTACTCTCGCGAAATGCTTGAATATTTTGCAAAAGAAGGTGTTGATTTAACTACTAAAGAAGAAAAAGAACAAATAGAAAAGACTGTTGATAAATACACTTTAGAAAAATACGTTGGTGCAGATTTAGATATTGAAGCTTTGAAAAAAGGCTATGCAATCCACAATGCTGGTATAATACCAGGTCAAAAAGAATTAATTGAAGAATTATTCCAAAAGAAATTGTTAAAGGTTGTTGTAGCAACAGAAACTTTAGCTGCTGGTATTAATATGCCTGCTAAAACAGTTGTTATTTCAAGCCCATATAAACCATGTGATGAAGATACTGATGTTGGAAAATTATTAGAAGATGATCCAACAGTTAAGTTAGAAAACTTTGGCGATGAAGATGAGGAAAACAGCGTTCCTGTTCGATTATTAACTTCAAACGAATTTAAACAAATGGCAGGTCGTGCTGGTCGTCGTGGTATTGATACTGTTGGATATGTTTATACAATGCCGACAGATAGAACAACTGAACAAGATTTCTTATATCTTGAAGTTACGGTATGTAACCCTATAAATAGTAACTATAATCCTGATTATGCATTTTTGTCAGGATATTATGAACACAATCGAGACGCATCTAAGTTAGATGAAATTTTTGATAAAACTTTCTATGTTCATGGCAATGATGCTAAACAAAAAGAAGTAAAAATGTCTGAACTTATGGAAATAAGTGATAGAAAGACAAATATATTATTAGATAGAGGTTTCTTAGTTCAAGAAGGTGATGCTCTTTATCCAACAATACTTGGAAATATGGCTTCTAAAGTAAAAGGTTATGATGCTTTAACTCTTGCAGAAACGATTAAATCAGGAGCATTTAGAGGCTTTACTCCGCAAGCTATGGCGATGGTTGTTGCGGCAATGGCAATCCCTGCGAAATCAACAGAAAATGCTATTGATTACACAACGGATATGTCAATGACATTTGATAAAGCAAAAGATGGTATTAGAAATGTTGGACAACGTTTGACAGGTTCAATTACTTCAATGCTTGCAAAATTTGGCAAAACATTTGATAGCTTCTCAAGTTATGAGGAAATGCTAGAATTTGCTCAAAGTATCGAAAAACCACAAGCTTCAGAAGAAGAAATAAAAGCTGTAATGAAGGATTTGAGCGAAAGACGCTCGAAGATGTATAAGATTACAAAAACAACAGGAACATACACTCCTGAAGAACTTGTAAGTGCTTTATTAAACGGTGAAACTGTACCAACAAAAGTATTAGAAACTCATCTTGAAGCTGTTGAAAAATACAAGAAAAGAATTAATACAAGGTCAATAGCTCAACATATAAGTAAATTAAGAGCAGAACATGCAGGTATTGATACATCATCTAAGGGAAGCAAGGCAAAAGCTCGCTTAGAAAGACAGCAAAAAGAATTAGAAGCTGATATTAAACTCGCAGTTAATATGCAATATTTAGAAGAAAATATTGCTGATGCTATGGCTAATAACTTCCAATTCTTGAAGAAAAATCCGCCAGAACAAATTAAGCTTGATTATGGTAATGCAGAAAATATGTTCTTAAGATTAACAATAAAAGATGAATTAGTTGCAAAGATAAAAGCATTACAACATTTTGAAGAAGTTTGCAGCGAAGATGATTTTGATGCAACAAAAGGTTGGGATGAAAGCAGAACAAATCATGCGTTCAAAAAGCTGTTAAAGACTTCATCAGAGGTATTTTCAACAGAAATAAAAAATGGTATTAATGCATTGCCTGCTAAATATAATAAAGATGCGGCTCAAATGCTTTATGCTTGGGCTTCTTTGAACCAAGCAAACACAGAAGATTCAATGGCAAATTGGATGCAATTAGTGAAAATGACTCCAGAAGAAACAGCGGACGAAGGAACAATATACAGAAATGTTATGCAGACAGCTGATTTATTGAGTCAAATTGGCGAAATGGCACAAGTTGGTATTGAGCAAACTGATGATTCATACTATACGGATTTAAAACAAACAGCAATGAAAGCACGAGAATTATTGATAAAAGAACCTGTTACCATTTAAGGTAACAGGTTTATTTTATGTTTTGAAATAAAAACATTGAATAATGCCTTAAAGTTGAATATTTTGGGCATTGTCAACGAAATTAACATAAAAATAAAGAAATAT
>CAZNLZ010000234.1:0-2669 GCA_964574225.1 uncultured Muribaculaceae bacterium
ATAGCTTTAGCTTTTTCTTCTTTTTCAAGTTCTTGTTGCATATATTCTTCTAAATCTTCTTCAAGAACTTCTAATTCAAAGCTTTCACAAATTTTCTTTTGAGTTTCAACCGAAATTGTTTCATTTACAGTACTCAAAATACCTTGCATCATTAAATATTTAACAATTTCCGCAGGTGATTTACCAATTTTAACAGCTAATTCACCAACTGTAATTGGTTGATTAATAACAACTTGAGTGATTGCCTCAGCAGCACTTTCATCTTTTGATTTTTTCTTGTGCTTTTGAGAAATAGCTTTTTCTAAACTAATTAACTCTTGTTCTTCCTCTTTGTTTTTATATTGTTTTTTCTTGTCCTTAGGACCTTTTTTCTTAAAGTTTTGATTTTGACCTGATTTGCCATCATAAATATCTTGTGGAATTACATGATGTTGCAATGGTTTTTTATTAGCCATTGGTCTTTCTGGTCTTTCACCACGTTCTTGACGTTCTGGTCTTTCTCCTCTTGGCGCACCTTCTGTTCTATTTCTATCAAATGGTGGTCGTCTATCTGGTCTATCACCACGTTCTGGTCTTTCTGGACGACCATCAGGACGTTGTCCTTGCGGTCTTTGTGGAAAACGAGAAGGTCTATCTCCTCTTTGTTGTTGTCTTTCTGCTGCTTCTTGTGCTTTTTTTCTGTTTTCAGCAGCCATCATTTCTTGACGTTTCTTTTGGCTGTTGCGGTTATTATATTCAAGAAGTGAACGAATTTGAGGAACAGCTTGTTTCTCTTCTTCTTTTTTTACTTCTTGTTGTGGTTGTTCAACAGCTTTTTTAACGGGAACTTCTGGTTGTTTTTCTTCTTTTTTATCAATTACGGGAGCTTTTTTCTCTTCTTTTTTAACTTCAGTTGCTGGTTGTTCAGGAGTTGGCGCTTTTGCCTTTTTAATAATGAAAGCTTTTGGCTTTTTTTCAGCTTCAGTTTTTGAACCTTTATTAAAAGACGCTTTTATCTTATCTATTTGAGCTGGTGTCAAATTGCTTGAGTGCGATTTCACCTTAATACCTAGATTTTTATCCAAATACTCGATAAAATCCTTATTGCTCATCTCGTGTTCTTTTGCAAGTTCATATACTCTTTTAGTTTCAACTGTCATTATTGTTTCCCGTTTTAATTTATACAACCATATAATAGTTGTAACACAATTTACTTTTTAAGTACAGTATATACATCTAATTTAAGATTTTCGGGAGTTTTAGACTTAATCAAACGCTCAATTTTATTCTTTTTAAAGGCTTTTTCAATACATTCTTCATTTTTACATAAGTAAACAGAACGTCCTTGAACTTCATTTTCAGGATTAACATAAACTTCATTTGTATTAAAGTCTCGAGTTATTCTTATTAAATCTTCTTTATTTTTAATTTCTCTACAACTTACGCATTGTCTTTTGAATTTTTTGTCGCACATTAATAGACAAGCTCCTTCATCTTAATTTGAGAAGTTATTTGTTCATATATTTCTTCGCTTGTGATTGTTTCAACATAATCACATAGTTGTTCCTGTGCGTTATTAATCGTTGCAGCAGTAGAAGTGACTATATATTTTGTTTCATCATAACTTTCAATAAAATCTTCTTCCAAATCTTCTTTTTTGGAAACCTCTGACTTATTAATTGCAACAGTATAAGAATGTTTATTGCTCAAATCAATATAGTTATAATCATCACCCAAACAGCCAATTGTTACATCATAAAATAGCTTTAAGATATCTTCTTGAACAACTGAAAGAAAGGCTTGAAAATCATAGTGTTGAAACCCGTTATAAATTTCAAGAACAAAAAAATGACCCTTATAAAGTTTTATTTTTAGCCCAATAATTCCAACATAATTATCTGTGTATTTTGTAATATCATCTAAAATTGGGTAAATTGCGCCTTGCAATAATTTTGCACAAACTTCATCTGAAACCTTTTGGCATGGAGCAGTAGTTGTTGTGTATTTTTCACCAGAAGCACGTTCTAACGAAACCAATGGAAGAGCATTATATCCATCTGTAATAAAATACACGTACAATGGTGGTTCATCTAAATAATTTTCAATTACAATTTTCTGGTTCCCATTTTCAAATATTTTTTGAATACCCTGTTTTGCTTTAGAAAAACAAGGATAAATATTGCTTTCACGTTCCATTAACGTAAAATCGTTTTCAACAACAATAGGGAATGTTGAACGTCTGATGTAATCAATCGCTAAATTTTCTCTGTCAAAGATACCAAACTTTGGTGTTGGTATTTTTAATTTATAAAGAATCTTCTTTGCAATACTGTTAAAGTACGTGATTCTTGCAGCTTCAGAAAATGGTGCAAATATCAAAAATTCTTCTTTTCTAAATTCATCCGCAATACCGTTGATTATTGCCATTGGAGACATACATATTGTAAATTCAATCCCATTATATTTAACAAAATCAACAATAGAATTTACATCATTTTCTCTAATTCGAAGCCCTGTAAATGTTTCTGGCGCAGAAACATCGGATGTTGTGACATAAATATCATGTTCTTCATTTTGAGTTTTAATATATTTTGCAAGTAAAAGAGAGTTTAAATCAGAACCAACAATTAATATTTTCATTTTAAATCTTTTCTTAAATTTGCTGCACCCTTTAAATATACATGTTTTAT
>CAZNLZ010000235.1:0-2665 GCA_964574225.1 uncultured Muribaculaceae bacterium
AAATATTTCTCAAGAAATTGGCATGCTTAAAAAACAAGGTCAAAATACAGATGAAATTCAAGCTCAAGTTAAAGCAATGGGTGATGAAATTAAAGCATTAGAAGAGCACGAACAAGCCTTAGATATTGAGCAAAAAAACTTGTTATTATCTACACCTAATATTCCAGATGAAACAACTCCTGTTGGTTTATCAGAAGATGACAATATAGAAATTAAAAAATGGGGAGAACCTAGAAAAGTTAATTTTGAACAAAAAGCACACTGGGATATCTGTGTTGAAAAAGATATCGTTGATTTTGAACGTGGAGTTAAATTATCTCAATCAAGATTTTCTTTATATCGTGGAAAAGGTGCGCAATTAGAACGTGCAATTATTAACTTCTTTTTAGATACTCACACAATGGAACACGGCTATGAAGAAATTATGCCGCCAGTAATGGTAAATGCTGCTGCAATGACAGGTACAGGACAGCTTCCAAAATTTGCTCAAGATATGTATAAATGCGAAGAAGAAGATTTGTATTTGATTCCAACAGCAGAAGTTCCTGTTACAAATATCTATGCAAATGAAATTTTATCAGAAGAAGACTTGCCTAAATATATGACAGCATATACACCTTGTTTCCGTCGTGAAGCTGGTAGTGCTGGTAAAGATACAAGAGGTTTAATTAGACAACACCAATTTAATAAAGTTGAACTTGTTAAACTTTGTGCTCCAGAAACAAGCCCTGAAGAACACGAAAAATTAACAAGAAATGCTGAAAAAGTATTAGAATTATTAGAACTTCCATATAGAAGAGTTGCTCTATCAACAGGTGATATTGGCTTCTCTGCAAGAAAATGTTTTGACTTAGAAGTATGGTTACCTTCTTACAACGCATATAAAGAGATTTCTAGTTGTTCAAACTTTGGTGATTTCCAAGCAAGAAGAGCAAATATCCGATATAGAAGCAAAGAAACAGGTAAGCCTGTATTTGTTCATACATTGAATGGTTCTGGTCTTGCTGTTGGTAGAACTTTTGCTGCTATTTTAGAAAACTTCCAAAATGAAGATGGAACTGTTACAATACCAAAAGTGCTAAGAAAATATACAGGTTGGGACGTTCTATAATATGCAAAAAGGTTTATTTATAACGTTCGAAGGTGCGGACGGTTCAGGAAAAACTACGCAATTAAATAAAGTTAAATCCTTTTTAGAAGAAAAAGGATTTGATGTTGTTATAACTCGTGAGCCTGGTGCTTTAGAAATAGGTCGAAAAATTAGAAATATATTGCTTCATCAAGACGGGATTGTTGCTGACAGATGTGAAATGTTTTTGTTTTTGGCTGATAGAGCTCAACACGTTGAAACCTTTATTAAGCCTGCAATAGAAGAAGGAAAAATAGTTCTTTGTGACAGACATACTGATTCAACAATTGCATATCAAGGATATGGACGTGGACAAGATATCAATTTGTTGAAGGATTTGAATAAGATTGCCATAAATGGAATAAAACCTGATTTAACTTTGCTTTTTGATGTTTCAACAGAAGTTGCTCAAGAGCGTGTTGGAAGTGAAAAGGATAGAATGGAATCTGCGGGTATTGAATTCCATAAAAAAGTGAGAAATGGCTACTTAGAACTTCAAAAACAAGAACCAGAAAGAATAAGAATAGTTAATGCTAATAATTCTATTGCAGAAGTTTTTGAAGAAACAAAAAATATTGTTAGTAAGTTAATACAAGAATAGCAAGGAGAGTAAATGTCACACGATACAAGACGTTGGTATGATAATGATCCAATATTAAAAGAAGCACTTGAATTGTTGAAGTTACAAACTGATGACAAGAAAAATGCAGCAGCTGATTTTATTATTTCTTTGCAAGAACAGGTTGCTCAAGATGTAATTGAACGTATCTATGAGATTACAACACAATATGCAGGAAAAGGTAATCGTTGGTACGATGCTGACCCTGTTATGTTAAAAGCAGTAGAGTTATTAAGAGCTGCTCCACCAAAAACTCAAAGAGTTGCGGCATTAAAATTGTTACTTGCTATGGAAAGCAACAACATGGGAACTTTGGACACTGAGGAAAATGAATAGTCAGTTAAAAGATATACAAAACCAAAATGATAAAAGAGGAATTGATATCCAAAAAGTTGGTGTCAATGGTGTTGAAGTACCTTTAATTATTGATAGAAAAGGTGATGAAAGCCAAGTTGTATCAGCAAAAGCTCGTTTGAGTGTAACTTTGCCTCACAATTATCGTGGAACACACATGTCACGTTTTATTGAGGTTCTAAGTGATTATAAAAATAAGCTTGGTGTTGATATAAAAGGCTTATTGGTTGATGTAAAAAAACGACTAGAGTCTGAAAGTGCTCATGTAAAATTTGAATTTAAATATTTTATAAATAAAAAAGCACCTGTTAGCGAAATGGAATTTCCTGTTGGATATGATTGTGCTTTCAGGGGGGATTTGACTGGTGATAAGTATAAATTTATACTTGAAGTTAAAGTTCCAATTACTACGCTTTGTCCTTGTTCTAAAGAAATATCTAAATATTCCGCTCACAATCAAAGAACAATGGTAAAAGTGAAAGTGAGTTATAAAGAAGATGACATCATCTGGATAGAAGATTTGGTTGAAAAAATTGAGAGTTGCGGTTCAAGCCAAGTTTATT
>CAZNLZ010000236.1:0-2658 GCA_964574225.1 uncultured Muribaculaceae bacterium
CTAATGTATGAGATTTTATTTTTCTAATATTACCAAGCTTGTAAACTTCATATTTTGAACTTTTTTAAAGCCTGCTTTTTCAAATAGCCAAAATGGAACAAAACACTCAACAGATGCCATTAATTTTTTATCGGTTGTATTGTTCATATCGTTGTCTAGATATACGCAATGTTGAGCTTCAGAATGTTGTATATTTGTTGAAGTTGTTTTATATGGTTCTGTAATTATGTAATTATACTGTTCTAGGTCATATTCTTCTAAGTTTTCAGATAGTATTTTATCAATTTGGAAACCATGTAATTTTAATTTTTCGATATCTGATAGTGCAATTTCATTGTTTAAAATCATTAACGCAATTTTACATGGTTCCTTGCTTATAAAGTATTTAAATATTTGTTTTTCTTCTCTAGATATTTTTAGTAATATTTCTTTTGCATTTTCAATATTTGGATTTTTTTTCATAAGCATATTATATGAAACGATATATGACATCGGTTTTTGGTGTGGTAATAAAAACAGGTATAGTGACATAAGTATAGTTAATAGCAATTTATATAGATTTTTATTTGATTTTATATAAGAAAAAACAACAATTGGTGCTGCAATTACAACAAAGGTAACTAAATATCTTAAATTAAAACGAGTGAATACCATAACCCTTGAAAAAACGAGAACATTAACAATTAATGAAATTGCTAATAGATTTAATAACAAGTGTTTGTTTGAAAGTTTTTGAAATAATGTTTTGCATAAGCAAGGTAACAGTGCAAATAATCCCATTGCACCAAGTGCTGCATTCATTGTGTTGTATGCTGGATTAAATGCTACAAAACCTAGAAAGCGTTTTGATGTATAACTTGCAGGTGTTTCGCCAATTAGTGTCATTATTTTTATTTGTAAATCGTTAAGGAATTTATGATATGCAGGAATATCAATTCCTGAAAAATCAAAAATTGTAAGTGCATATTTAATTAGGTTACAAATATAACCTTTAATTCCGCCTCTGAATTTATTCATAAGGAATTGTTCTTGGCAAGAAATGAAGTTGCCAAAATGTATGAAGTTTTGAATATAGTTATAAGAAGAAAAAATAATAAAATTGATAAATAAAAGTGCAAGGAAAGATACTATTGTCTTTTTGAAAAGTTCTCTTTTTTCTATCCAAAGCATAATTGCCATAATCGCAAAAACGCTAGGGAAAGCTATTATGGCTGTTGTTTTTGTTCCAACAGCAAGAGCTATTGATAAAGTTGAAAAATATAGTGCGATTTTATCTCCTTTTCTAATAAACGATAAAAATAAATAAATACTTGTTAGAAGAAGCGAACCAATAAATAAATCAGCGCAAGGGTCTTTTGCCATTCCTGCAATTAATGCGAAAGAAGAGAAAACAAAGCAAGACCAAATTCTCTTTCTTCTGCAAAAACCAAGTTCGCCAAGTAAATTATAAATTACATAAAGTGCACCAATAAAGGAAATGAATGAAAATATTCCAATACCGTTATCATTTTTGAAAAATAATAAAATCCAGCAATATAAAAACTCCATATTTACTGGCATTATTAATTCTCTAGTATCAGGTGTTATAAAATGTGCAATGCTTCCATTTTGAATCCAAGATGTGCATCTTGGAATATAATAGCCTAGTGCATCACCGAAATTTACAGGGAATACTAATATTTCAAATAATTTTGAAGCAATAAATACAATAAAACAGATTGAAAGTAATCCCAAAAGTTTATCTTTCTTTAATGCATTATGTATTTTTTTTGTTTCGCAAATAAGGTTTGGTTTGTATAAAGTCGCTTTTGTTAAAGCAAAGATTATGACAGAAACAATAAAAAATATTGTGTTGCAAATAAACAATCCATTTTTTGAAATTAGTTTTAGTAACGATAATACTTCAAAACTTAAAACAATTTGGGCAAACGCAATCAAAGTTATAACAATTATTCCAATATTGTTTTTTGAATTTTTGAGTATGCTTGAACCAATTAGATAAGATGATACCAAAACAAAAAGAACTGAAATTAAAAACATTTTTGCTACCTTATTAACATGCAATCGCCGTAACTGTAAAATTTATATTTATTTTGTATTGCTTCTTCGTATGCTTTAAAAATATATTCTTTTGTTGCCATTGCACTAACTAGCATTAATAGTGTTGACTTTGGCAAATGAAAATTCGTAATTAATTTATCTACAATTTTGAATTTATAACCTGGATAGATGAACAATTCACTGCTGTCTTGAACTGGGATGATTTTTCCATATTTGTTCATAACTGTTTCAAGCGTTCTAACTGAAGTTGTTCCAACAGCTACAATGTTTTTGCCAGCAGCTTTTGCTTCATTTATCAATTTTGCTGATTCTTCTGTGATTTCAAACCACTCGGAATCCATTTTATGCTCTAATATGTTTTCGCATTTTACTGGCTTAAATGTTCCCAAACCAACATTTAGAGTTACGAAACAATGTTTTGTTCCTTGCTTTTCAAGCTTTTCTAAAATTTCTTTAGTAAAATGTAACCCTGCTGTTGGAGCTGCTACTGCACCTTCTTTTTGAGCAAATACGGTTTGATATCTATCAAAATCGAGTGCTTTATACTCTTCACTTGTCATTTTTCTTTCAATATATGGTGGAAGTGGAATATTACCA
>CAZNLZ010000237.1:0-2624 GCA_964574225.1 uncultured Muribaculaceae bacterium
TTTCGTGTTTTGTTGTTGGAAAACCAAATTCTGATTGTGTAATTCCAATATCATCTAACATTAAGTTAATGATTGTTTTTTGTAATTTTGCTAACCCTAATCTTGATGTTTGTACTCCGTCTCTGTTTGTAACATCAACAAAATAAATGTATTTTTTCGGCATAATACTTCCCTTTTAAATTATAGGAAATATTATAGCATAGAATTTTATGTCTTTATATAAATTTAATATCTTCTAAATCTTTAATTTCATTGTATATCTTTTCGTTTTCAGGCGTTTTAACGTTGTGCAGTTTGCCTAATCTGATTACTTCACCTGCGAAAATATCTAATTCTGTCTTTCTTCCTGCTCTATAGTCTTGAAGCATAGAAGGTGTTGCGTCTTCAAAATCTTCAATTAAAAATTTAATTGTTGAATCGAATAATCTTTGAGGGTTCTCAATTCCTTCTTTTTCTGCAAGAAGTTTTACTTCCCAAATTAAATTTTTCATCCTTTCAACAAATTCAGGACTTTGTTTTATCTCTTTAAATGTTTTGTTTTCAACTGTACATAGTTGGTTTAAACCAACATTTACCATAAATTTTTTCCAGTATCTTTCTAAAATATGGTTTGAAACTTTATGTTTGATACAATTTTTTTCAAAAAAATTAGAAAGAAGTTTTATATTTTCTGATATTGGATTGTTTTTGTCTCCAATTATAAACTCGTAGTTTCCATCTTGAGTAATGTTTCTGCCATTTCTAATGCAAGAACTACCAATAAAGAACGAATATAGTATGTTCTTTGTACCATACATTTTTGCAATTTTTGCTTCACTGTGAATGCCATTTAGCACCGATATTATAATTGTTTCTTCTTTGATAAAGTTTTTGATGTTCTTTATCGCTTCTTCTAATCCGTCATCTTTTGTTGCAATTATTATTAAATCAGCTTTGAAATCAGTTTTATCTGGTGTTGTGTAATCAAATAAATACGATTTTGAGTTGAAGGTTGTTGGGGTCTTTGTGTATTTTTCTTTTCTTTGTTCATCAACTAAGATTTTTAAATTTGCAAAATTTGCATTAAAAATAGAAGTTGCAATTACACAACCAACGCCTCCAAGTCCGCATAAAACAACGTTTTTTATCTCTTCCATTTTATTTATACTTAGTTTTATTTTTATATTCTTCGTAAGTTAAATTTGAAATTTTTCCACTAACAAATCCGATAAATATTGAAATTAATACAAAAATTCCGTCAAACAAATAAGCTATATATTGAAGAACATCATCACTTATTGGTAATTGAACTTCGCAATTAGGTACAACAATTGCAAAAATTTGGAAAATTACAGCAAATTGTAATATAGCAGAAAGATTTTTATATGAATCAGCGTCTCTTGCTCCGCATATATCGAAAAGTCGTCTTTCAACTAAAGCAAAGAATGTTATTAAATACACACCATATAAGATATATAAAGTCCAGTGTGCCATTATGTCATATACTTCAGTTCTTACGTGCGGGAATATGTAATCATCAAAAGCATATGTTGTTGCTATTGTGATTGCTGTCAAAATTATTAAATTTAGAAAATACCATTTTCTACCAATAGCGTTATTAGACGCAAAAAGCCTATCGTCACTCATTAATAACTCCTTTTTCTGTAGTATAAATTATTTTTATTTAAAATACAAGGAATTATTCACCTTTGATGAATGATAGAATAAATGCTACAAGCAGTCCTAAAGGTATTAATACTAAGATAGTCAGTTTGTTTAAAAATATAGTTAAAACAGGGATAATATCTAAAAAGTACTGCAAACAAAAAATGTATAAAATTGGAAATACGAATAAGAGGGCAAATACTTTTTTCGCGTTTTCAAAATAGTTTTCGGAATGTTTTTTTGAAATATCTGCTATTCTTCTATAAATAACAGATAATGCTGATATCATAATTACGAATTTAAAAAAATCTACAAAGAAAAGTAGAATATCTTGTAAAAATCTATAGTTGGTAAATTGAGTAAAACTTTTAAAATTCACCATAGAAGTTGCAATATACAACGCAAGAAGAATTAGCATGTTTATTGCATAATTCTTCCTGTTTATGTATCCGTTATAACTAAAAAACTCGTTATTATATTCGCTATTGTTCATTTTATAAATGTTTATCTATATTTGAAATTATTGTTGATTTTGGCACAATATTTACCATTCTTTCAACAGGTTCTCCATTTTTGAAAACTAAAATACAAGGAACTCCGCTAATAGAATATTTCTGTGCACTTTGTAGGTTTTCATCAGCTTTTATCTTCGTGAATTTAACTTTTCCTTCATATTGCAATGATAATTCATCTAGCATTGGTGAAAGTTTACGGCATGGTCCACACCAAGTAGCCCAAAAATCTACAACGGTAATTTTATCTCCTTGACATACCTCTTGTTCAAAATTTTCGTCTGTGATTTCAATAACGTTTGACATTCTATACTCCTTTAATACACACATTTAATTAGTAATATATAAGAGCAATAAAGTATATTGCACAAGTATTGGAACATGTTAGACAATCATGGATGAATTTGTCCAGAAGTTCATAAAAGAAAAAATAAAATTTCTCTTGACAATCATTTATGTCTTTTATAT
>CAZNLZ010000238.1:0-2622 GCA_964574225.1 uncultured Muribaculaceae bacterium
ATTTTGAAGAGATAAAAACATCAAATCTTCAATTAATTGAGTTAGATTTTATTTTTGCAAAAGCAAAGTATTCAGCTTCTTTTGATGGTGTTGCTGCAAAAGTTGTTGATGAAAAGAAAATCAATTTAAAAATGATGAAAAATCCTGTTTTAATAAAGTCTAAAACAGAAATTGTAGAAAATGATTTTTATATTGATTCAAATAAAAACTGTATGGTTATAACAGGCTCAAATACAGGCGGTAAAACAGTTGTGCTAAAAACAGCTGGCTTATGCACATTAATGACAAAGGCTGGATTGCATATTCCTTGTTATGAAGCTGAAATTTATCCATTTAAAAAGGTTTTTGCTGATATTGGTGATGAACAAAGTATTATTCAAAACCTTTCAACTTTTTCATCTCATATGACAAACATTGTTAATATAGTTAACCGAGCTGATGATGAAACATTGATTTTGCTTGATGAGGTTGCTGCTGGTACTGACCCAAAAGAAGGTGCATCTTTAGCTCAATCAATTCTAGAATATTTGCAAAAGAAGGGTTCATTTGTCATTACAACAACTCACTATGGTGAATTAAAATCACTAGCTTACTTAAATAGTGGTTTTATTAATGCTTCAGTTGAATTTAACATTAATACACTTCAGCCAACTTATAAGCTTTTGATTGGTATTCCAGGTGCTAGTAATGCTATCTCAATTGGAAAAAATCTTGGTTTAAAAGATGAAATTATAAACAATGCTCGTGATACATATTTCAACCCAAAAGATAACACTGCAAAGGTTTTAGAGGAACTTCAAAAAACTCAGCAAGAATTGTCAGATTCTAAAAAAGTTATTGAAGAAAAAGAAGAAAATGTACGTCGTTTAGAGCAAAGCTTGAATGATAAATTATCTGAAATCAAAAAGGATAAGAAAAAGAACATTCACCTTTATAAGAAAAAATATGAAACTTCATTAGATGAAGCTCGTGAAGAAATAAAAGATATCTTAAAACAAATGAGAGAAGAACAATCTGAAAAGATTGCAAGAAGAAGCTTCCAACGCCTAGCCAATATTGAAGTTGCAATGCGTGCTGGCTTTAGGAAAGATGAAGATGAAGTTGCTGAAAAATACACGCCAATAGATTGGGAAAAGGCAAAAGTTGGCGACAAAGTTATGATTATGGATTTAAACCAAGAAGTTGTTATTCTTTCACTTCCTGATAAAAATAAAAATGTTCAAATACAAATGGGCTTGATGAAAACCAAAATTAAGCAAAATAAGCTTGCAGTATTGAATAAAAATTTGATTAAACGTGAAGCAAAAGCAAAAGGTGTTTATAAAACAAACTTTGCAATTGAACGCCGTTCACTATCTCAAACATTAGATCTTCGCGGGTTTAGAGTTGAAGAAGCTCTAGATGAAGTTGAAGCATATTTAGATAAAGCAAGTTTAGTAAACTTAAGCCCTGTTTATATTATTCATGGACACGGTACTGGTGCATTAAAACAAGTTATTAGGGATTATTTAATGCACTCACCTTATGTTGCAAAATTCCGTCCAGGCGAAAACGCAGAAGGTGGAGACGGTGTGAGTGTTGTGGATATTAATTGATTGTTGAATTGTATTATGATTATATAGTTTATGATATTCTTCGGCTATTGTCTCAGAATGACAAAATATAGTCATATTGAGCAATGCGAAATATCGCATAGTTGTACAATTTTTGCCATGTTTTATTGTATTTTTTAGTTTTTAATCAAACTCTTTTTTGCTTGTTTCCAAAGATTATCCCACTCTTCCAAAGAAAGGGTTTCTAAATCTTTATCTGCTAATTTTTCCATAGTTCTGAAACGAGAAATGAATTTTTTATTAGCACGGAGCAAAGCTTGCTCAGCGTCTATTTTGTTCCATCTTGCAAGGTTAACAACTGCAAATAGAATGTCGCCTAATTCATCTTCTTTTTCATCTTGTGTTTTTGCTTCTTTAAATTCTTTAATTTCAGATAAAACACAATCATACAAAGAATCTTCATTCGGCCATTCAAAACCAACATTCACAGCTTTTTTACTTATTTTTTGTGCACTCATCAAGGCTGCTTGTGCTCTTGAAATTCCATCCATAATGGAAGTTCTATGTGGCTTTTCTTCTTTTTTTAGTTTTTCCCAATTGTCTAGAATTTCTTGAGTTGAATCTACTTTTACATCACCAAAAACGTGTGGATGACGATGAACGAGCTTATCTGATATTTGTTTTGCAACATCTTCTATATCAAAAGATTTTTCTTCTTTTGCAATTTGCGCGTGCAAGACAACTTGTAAAAGCACATCACCTAATTCTTCTTGAAGATGTTTCATATCATTATCATCTATAGCATCAACAGCTTCATATGCTTCTTCAAGCATATTTTTGCGAAGGGTAGTGTGAGTTTGTTCTCTATCCCACTTGCAACCATTTTCGCTACGTAAAACTTCAATAATTTCAATAAGTCGTTCTAAGTTTGGGTAGTTCATTATCTCACCATTTGGTCAACTGTCATAATCAAAATGCCTTGTCCGCCAAGTTTTTTAAGGTTATCAATACTATCAAAAACTTTATCAGCGTCAACAACAACGTGCATTACAACGTGTTCATCATCACC
>CAZNLZ010000239.1:0-2614 GCA_964574225.1 uncultured Muribaculaceae bacterium
ACATCCCTTTCACGGATGCGACAGGGGTTCAAATCCCCTTGGGAGTACCATTTATTAGAGCCTATAAGGCTCTTTTTTTATGCCAATTTTCACAGGTTTAAATAATGACTAAATGCAAAAGTTTCCCAGCACAAATTAATGCAAAAAACCAATTTAAAGATTTATACAAAGCATAAAATCAATAAAAAGAAAACTGAACTTACTTGAAAAAATTTTTAAAATATTTATAATATACCCTATGTGGAACAAATTGCTAAAATACAAAAAAAATAATGAAATTGCATTTTGGGGAATACTTATCACATTAATATATTCTGCATATATGTTATTTTTTATTCATCCTTATGCAAATGCAAATATGTACTTTTCTTCTGGCTATGTAAAAAATCTCGAATTTGAAAAAGAATTTTTATCAATGTATAAAGAGCCATCTCATTATTACTTTTTCATAAACATACTTTTTATTTTTTCATCAATAATTTTTTCACAATCATTTTTTAGAACAATTTGGTATCCAATTTGTTTATTTAATCTTTGTTTATATCTAATGTGCAAGATTGGACCAGCTGGTGCAATTGGAATGTTAGCCATTCTCGCACTTTGGCCAATATTTCTCATTCCAATTGCAATTATAATTGGATTAATTTTAGATATCCTGCATTATAAATTGAGAAAAAAGAAGAGTTTAAAAGATAGTCCAAAAGAAGAAATAAAACAAAATGAACCTTAAAAGACTACCGAAATAATACTTTTTATGGTGTGCGTTAATATTATATATCGTTAGTGAATGCGTAGCATAAACCTTACGCAAGAAGTATGCGCAGATTGCGTAAAAAATCAAGCAAAAGCCTAGATTTTTAAGAAAGCCAGCTGATGATGTGTTTGTTAATATTCCAAACAAATACAAACACACATACAAAATACCTGATAATAATTGATAGAATGAGATTGAATAAGACCACAAAGCAAGACTATATTACTGGTCTTGCTTTGTGCTAATTATAAATATTTAAACTTGTCCTAGTACTTATTATCTAAGTTCCTGTTTTCAGTATATTTAAATACTCTTTATAAGCAAAAGTTCTATTTCTGTTTTGTGTTGAGGTTTGTTCTAAAACACCAATACTAATTAGGTCTTTTACTATGCTAGACATAGTATTAAATGCTATATCAAGTTCTCGTGCTGTTTTTTGAATGTCTATAATAGGGTTTGATTCTAAGTATTCAAATACCCTCATAACATTCTTAGCTCTACGTCCTAAAACTTCTATTCTGTTACAATAATTATCGTGTAACAACGTTAATTTATCTATTGTTTCGACTGCATCTTTTGCTGATTCATAAACTGCTTCTAAGAAAAATTTAATCCACTGTTCGTAATTACCTTTTAAGCAAACTTCATTCATTCTGTCGTAATATTCAACTCTATTTTTCTTCAAGAAATATGAAATATACAATGCAGGAGTACTTAAAATTTTCTTTTCCATTAAAAACAATGTTATTAAAAGACGACCGATTCTTCCATTACCATCTAAAAATGGGTGAATTGTTTCGAACTGATAATGAATTAAACCAGCTCTAATTAAAACATCAAGGTCATCATCTCCATTGATATATTTTTCTAAATCAGTCATTGCTTGAATCATATCTTCAACTGAAGGAGGTATATAACGTGCATTTTGTAAATTACATCCAGCAGCACCAATCCAATTTTGTGAATGTCTAAATTCTCCAGGACTTTTATTTTGACCTCTTACCCCAGACAGTAAAACTTCATGAGCTTCTTTTATTAGACGATTACACAAAGGCAATTCTTTTAATCTATTTATTGCGAAATCAGTTGCCTTAATATAATTAACTACATCACCAACGGGTCTATTAGTATTTTCTTCTAACATTGGGTCTAAAACATCTTCTAAAGTTGCCTGAGTACCTTCAATTTGTGAAGACATAAGAGCTTCTTTTCGAACATACATAGAAATAAATAAATGAATATTTGGAATTCTACTTGAAATTCCTTCTAATAAAGCAAGTTGTTTATTCGCTTTTATCAATAAATCTACAATTTCATTACTAAGGTCTATTGGTGGTGTTGGTGGTAAAACTGAAGGCATAAATGATTTATATGTCATTTCTCCAGATAAATTCTTTTTATATATTCCTGCTCTATTATTCATTGAAACCCCAAAATTGAAATAACATTAATATTATAACACCCTTATTTCAATTTATCAATTTAAATTGAAATAAAGGCGCAAAATTAATTGATTTATTTCAATTTAATAGCTTTTTAGAAATGAAAAATAAAAATTAAAATTTTTGTGAGCATATTGTGAACATTTGAAGAAAAAATGCAAAATAAAAAAGACCGAAAACCTCGGTCTTTCTTATGGTGGGCGTTAAGATGCTTGAGTTGTTGGTGAGGATATGAAATCCGCACCTTACAAATCAAGTATGCCTTGTGCTGACTTGGAAGTTTCTTTTCAGCAAAAAGAAACTTCATTCAAGTTGATTTTCGCCCACTTATACAATAAAAAAAGGACTACCGAAGTAATCCTTTTTATGGTGGGCGTTAAGAGACTTGAACTCCTGACATCCTCCTTGTAAGGGAGGC
>CAZNLZ010000240.1:0-2588 GCA_964574225.1 uncultured Muribaculaceae bacterium
GGCTTTAATTATTTTGTAACACCAAAATCGATACGATTATATCGTAAAGCCCTCATTTATTAGGTTGCGTCGATTTTGAATGTGTTTCATGATTTTTCCTTTTTCTTTATACTATCATATAAAACAGGATTGTAAAGTTTTTTGCTACTATTCTGCAGCTTCTTCTGTTTCTTCAACTTCTTCTTTTAATACTTCAGAAGCTGTAACAACAACGCCTAAAGATACTTTTACTTTAGATGTTAATTTAATATTCATTGTGAAGTTGCCTAATTTATTGATTGGAGCATCTAGAGAAATTGTTTTTCTGTCAACTTCAATACCTAACTTAGCTTTGATTTCTTCAGCTAATTTTTTAGTTGTGATAGCACCAAATAATTTGCCAGATTCACCAGCTTTTGCAGAGAATTCAATTGAACCAAGTTCTTCAATTTTCTTAGCTGTTTCTAAAGCTTCTGCATGTAATTTTTCTTGTTTTTCTTTAATTATAGCTAAATTATTTTCTCTATTTTCTTTAGCACCTTTTGTAGCGATTTCAGCAAAGTTTTGTGGTAATAAGAAGTTTCTAGCATAACCATCCTTAACAGTTACGATATCGCCTGCTTCACCAATATTTTGTACGTCTTTTTTTAGAATTACTTCCATTTTATGTCTCCTTAAATGTATTATCGTCAAATCAGTATTAAAATAATAATAAAAACATAACTATTTGTCACGCTATTATTAATAAATTTAACTGTTTAACTATTCAACGATAGCAGCATTAAGGTCTTCAACCATTTTATCTGGGTCAATTCCGTGTACTTTTGCGCCTGCTTCAAGGTTTTCAAATCTTGCTGCAGCACAGCCAATACAACCTAAACCATATTTTTGGAAAACTTCTAATGTTTCAGGATAGTTTTGTACTATTTCTAATAATCCCATTTCTTTAGTAATTTTGCTCATTTTATATTTCCTTTCGTTGATTTTTTCTTTTTTATCATTAAAAATTATACATCAAGGATTAAGAAAGGTGTATATGTTAAAGTTTTTGATTGATATATTTTGTAAAGATACAATTGTAGGCTTATCTCAATTTGAAGATTTTAGTTCTCAAAGAACATATAAAAACAGGCAATCACGCCTGTTTTCAAAAAAATATTTAAAACCTAGAAATCACTTTATTGATCCGATTGCTTGTCGTCTTTAAGTAATTTTTCAAAGTCTGATGGTTTTATGCTTTGAATGAAGTTTTTAAACTCTTGTGATTCTTCTTCGTCTTTTTCGCTGTCACATGAAACGCTACCATCTGCTAGTACTTTTGCTGAAACAAAAATAGGTGCTTGAACTCTTATTGCAACGGCAATTGCATCTGATGGTCGAGAGTCAATTGTTACTTCATTTTCACCATTAGATAAAAAGATTGTTGAAAAATAAGTATCTTTTTCTACGTCATTTATTTCAACTCTAGAAACTTGATAACCGGTTTTTTCAACTACATCAATGATTAAGTCATGAGTCATTGGTCTTAAAACTTTAATATTTTCGATTTTTCTAATGATTGCGCTAGCTTCTGCACTACCAATCCAAATTGGAAGAGCTTTTCTGTTTTCTTTGTCATTTAAAACAATTATTGGTGAACCGCTTGCTGTATCAATTGCGATACCCATTACTTTCATTTCAATCATTTTTTTATCCTTATAGTAATTTTGTTAGTATTTCTGGTCCGTTATCTGTTACGTGAACTGTATGTTCAAAGTGTGCAGAAGGTTTTTTGTCTTTAGTTACAACAGTCCATTGGTCTTCAAGTACTTCTACATCATCGCAGCCTAAGTTTAACATAGGTTCAATTGCAATAGTCATACCTTTCATAAGAATTATTTTGCTATTTGTTCGATAGTTAAATACAAATGGATCCTCGTGCATTTGTTTGCCAACTCCGTGGCCTCCATATTGTCTTACAATTCCCAAATTATATTTTTTTGCAACGTCTTCTATTGCGCCAGCAACATTCTCAAGTTTTTCATTGCTTTTCATATATTCTAAGCCTGCAAATAGTGATTCTTCAGTTGCTTTTAATAGCATTTGTTTTTCTTCTGAAATTTCGCCAACAGCATAAGTCCAAGCACTGTCGCCAACAAATCCTTTGAATGTTGCTCCAACATCAATACTAATAATATCCCCATTTTTTAAGATGGTATCGTGTGAAGGAAATCCGTGTACAACTTGTTCATTTAATGAAGCACAAATTGTTGCTGGAAATCCGTGATATCCTAAAAATGTTGGGTCAGCTTTGTTTTCTTTTATAATTTTAAATGCTAATTCATCAAGTTCTTTTGTTGTTACACCTTCTTTTATTGCATCTTTCATAGCAGCATGAACTAACGCAACAATGTTGCCAGCTTGTTTCATAAGGTTAATTTCAAACTTAGACTTTCTGTAAATTGCCATTTATTTAATTGCTCCTAGTAAGTTTTTATAAATTGATTCTATATCTAGACTTGCGTCTAATTTTTTTAACCAACTGCGTTTCTCATACATTTCAATAAGTGGCGCTGTTTGGTCAAAATATGTTTTAAATCTTTTATTTGCAACTTCTTCTGTGTCATCAT
>CAZNLZ010000241.1:0-2569 GCA_964574225.1 uncultured Muribaculaceae bacterium
TAGTAATGGTTACAGAAGGCTATATGGATATGCTAAAAAGAGGCTTTCACAAATGTTCACCATTTACAGTTCCAATGATGATTGCAAATATGCCATCAGGTAAAATTTCAATAAAATATGGTTTAAAAGGCTTAAGCAAGGCTGTATTATCTGCTTGTGCAACAGGCGCACACTCTGTTGGTGACTCATTTAGAGCAATCCAATATGGTGATGCAGATATTATGTTCGCTGGTGGTGCAGAATCAGCTGTTTGTGATTTCGGTGTTGGTGCATTTGCATCTGCAAGAACACTATCAAGAAGCGAAAGACCAGCAGAAGAAGTATCAAGACCTTATGATAAAGACCGCGACGGGTTTGTAATCGCAGAAGGTGGCGCTGTTCTTATCTTAGAAGAAAGAGAACACGCAATTGCTCGTGGTGCAAAAATTTATGCTGAACTTATTGGTTATGGTCAAAGTTCTGACGCTTACGATATGGTAGCACCAGACCCAGAAGGCAGAGGCGCAGAACTAGCTATTCAAAACTGCTTAAAAGAAGCAGGCAAAAATCCAGAAGATGTTGACTACATCAATATGCACGGAACAAGCACACACTTAGGTGATATTGCAGAATCTAACACAGTTGCAAGAGTTTTTGGTGATGCAGAGAAAAACAAAAACTTATGTGTAAGTTCAACAAAATCTATGACTGGTCATATGTTAGGTGCAGCTGGCAGTACAGAAGCAATTATTTCAGTAAAAGCAATTTCTGAAGGTGTTGTTCCACCAACAATCAACATCGTTGAACTAGACCCAGAAGTAGCTAATTTAGACTATGTTCGTGACAAAGCAAAAACAAAAGATGTGAGAGTATCACTTTCAAACTCATTTGGATTCGGCGGTCACAATGCAGTATTAATGTTCGAAAAAGCGTAAAAATCTCAAACAAAAAAAGAACTAACCAAATGGTTAGTTCTTTTTTATTGCCTTTAAAACATCAACTATTCTTTTGGAAGCTAGTCCATCACCATAAGGGTTAATTGCTTCTGACATTTTTTTATATTCAACTTCATCTTTTAAAAGCTTTTCAACTGTTGAAACAATCTTCTCTTTATCTGTTCCAACAAGTTTTACTGTACCATATTCAATAGCTTCAGGGCGTTCTGTTGTATCACGAAGAACCAAAACAGGTTTACCCAATGATGGAGCTTCTTCTTGTACACCACCAGAATCAGTTAAAATGATATGTGACTTTTTCATTAAAGAACAAAATTGTGCATACTCAAGTGGCTCAATTAAATGCACTCTATCAACATTATCCAATAATTCATAAACTGGCTTTCTAACATTAGGGTTTGGATGAACAGGATACACTACTTGAATATCACTATTATTTTTAACAAGTTCAAGTATAGCCTTGCAAATTTCTTTGATTGGTTCACCAAAATTTTCACGTCTATGTGATGTCATCAAAATTGTTTTTAAGTTTGGATTTAAACCTAAACACTCAACCTCTTCTGCGTGATTTTTAACAGTGTATAAAAGGGCGTCAATTACAGTATTTCCTGTTTTATAAATATTTTCTTTAGCCACATTAGATTTAATCAAATTCTCACAAGATTTATCTGTTGGAGCAAAATAATAAGTACAAATTGCGTCTGTAAATACTCGGTTTATCTCTTCTGGGAACGGATAATATTTATCAAATGTTCTTAACCCAGCTTCAACGTGCCCAACTGGAACTTTTGCATAAAACGCTGACAATGCCGCAGCCATAGAAGTTGTAGTATCACCATGTACCAAAACAACATCCGGTTTAACTTCATCAATAACTTCTTTTGTTTTTAAAAGAACATCACTAGTTAATGACCATAAATTTTGGTTATCCTTCATAATATCAAGGTCATAATCAGGCTTAATTTCAAATAATTCTAGCACTTGGTCTAATATTTGCCTATGTTGAGCAGTGACGCAAACAATACTTTCAAGAACATCAGAATTTTTCTCAATTTCTTTAACCAATGGAGCCATTTTGATAGCTTCTGGTCTTGTTCCAAATATTGTTAAAACCTTGATTTTACTCATTACAACCTACTAGATATTAACTGCATCGCGAACTTTTGCCATAACTTTTTCAGCTTCTGCTGCAGCTCGTTTATTACCTTCATTAATAATATCTTTTACTTTATCCATATCATTTTGATATTCAATACGTTTTTCGCGAATTGGAGCAAATTTTTCGTTAATAATTGCACCCAATTGACGTTTACAATCAGCACAACCACGAGCCCCAGCTTTACATTCACATTCAACTTGGCAAACAACTTCGCTAGGCGCAAATGCTTGATAATACTTAAACGCAACTTCGCATTTATCTGGATGTCCTGGGTCATCTTTTCTAGCTCTACTTCTATCCGTAATACATTGCATTACTTTCTTAGCTGTTGTAGTTTCATCATCAGAAATTTTAATATCATTGTTAAATGATTTACCCATTTTTTGTCCATCAACACCTTGAATCAATGGAATTTGTGTTAATTTTGGTTTTGGTTCATTAAACAATTCTGTTTTATAGATATTATTAAATCTTC
>CAZNLZ010000242.1:0-2555 GCA_964574225.1 uncultured Muribaculaceae bacterium
TAAGACCATTTTCTCGAAGCAAAATATTCGTTGTTCCGCTAGTGCATACATCTTTATTGGTGCTTCCTTTATACTACAATTGTAACATATTTTTCATGTTTTTTCAAGTGTTATAATGTTAAAAAAGGGAGATTTTATATGAAAGAATTAGCAGTTAAATATTTTATGGAAGGATATTCTTGTTCTGAGGCTATGGTGCAAGCAGCATCGGATAAGGGATATATTTCTCAAGAAGCTTTGGCTATTGCAACATCATTTTCTGGTGGTATGGGCGTTAGATGTTTGTGTGGTGCAGTTGCTGGTGCGCAAATGGTTATTGGTGCAATGTATGGTAAAAATGCTCAACGTGACGGCAAAAAAGCTAGAGCATTGGCTAAAGAATTTAATGAAACATTTGCTCAAAAATACAAAGTTAATTGTTGTAAGGTTTTAAGTGCTGGTTTTAGCGATTTTCATTCACTAGAGAGAAGAGAGCATTGCGCTGGCATGGTAAGTGATTGTGCCATGATTTTAGAAGGAATTATCAAAGCTAATGTTTGCGTAAACTAATTATTTTATTTTTCTTTTTATTTAAATAGTTTTTACCATAAATTTTTATGTAGAAATGCATATAGTGCGCAAGTATTTCATATGCATCGTAGTTTATACAATGTTTCGTATTTTTTTCATTCATTATTTTTATAAATTTGTTATTTTGTTGTTTGTTGATACTATCATATTTTAGAGAACTTGAAAAATCACCAATTTCTTCAATTTTTAGAATCTGATATTTTTGAGGATTTTGTGAACAAACAGAATTTTTTGACAAAATAAAAGGTGTCCAGCAATATTCACTTATTATTTTTTTATTTTTAAATATAAAATCAACAGTTTTAAGTGATTCTTTAAAAGTTTCAGTTGGGAAACCTGTTATAAAATATGTTATATTCCAAATTCCTGCATCACTTGAATATTTCAATATTTTTTTAATATTTTTTACTTCTATGCCTTTTTTCATATTATTTAAAGTTTCTTGATTTACAGATTCAAGACCCCAAAATATTCGAATAAAACCGGCTTTAAACATTTTCTTTAAAAGCTTTTTGTTAAACTCTTTTTCTAGTCTTATTGATATATCAAAATAGACTTCTAGTTTATTTTTAATAATTTCATCACATAAATTATTCAAGTACTTCGGTGATATTGAATTATCTATAACATTGAAATAACTAACACTGTATTTTTCTTTATAAAATTTTAACTCTTCTATTAACTTATCAATTGGCTTCTCGCTGTAATTTTTTTCATAACCTAACACACAAAAACTACACTTATTCCAATAACAACCTCTTGACATTGAAAGAGGTAAAATTCTATATGGCGAAATATAATCTGAAAAATTTATATTGGAATAGTCTGGTATTGCAAGCTCTGAAAGTTGAATATTTGTTTGTTTTTTATTTATGAATATGTTGTTATTCTTTACATAAGCAATATTTGAAACATCTTCAAGTTCAAGTTCTCCATTGATAAATTTTGCTAATTCAATTATTGAATGTTCACCTTCTCCTAATGATATTGAATCAGCAAACAATTCAAAAATTTCTGGAAAATTTTTTAATGTTTCAAGATTATGCGAAAAGAAACTACCACCAATATTAATGTGAGTCGTTGTGTGTTTCTTTAATAAATAAGCAAGTGTTAAACCAGCAATTGCTTGTTCTTTTGAACTTATTGAAATCCCAATACAATCAGCATTTTTTTCTTTTATATTAGAAAGCATTTTTGAAAAATAATTATGATATATATTATTTTTAGAATTCAATATAGCTTCTTTCAAATCAATATAATTCAAAGATTTTGTATTTTGAGTATATTCAAGCTTGATTATATCTATAGTTTTATTAATTATAGACATTGCTAAAAAAGCATGTTTGATGTTCTTAAATAGTTCTGGTGATTTTATTATTCTAACAGCATTATCTATTGATTTAAGAAGTTTATCTATATTTGTACTTTCAAAATTTTTTTTTATTTTCAAATACTTTTCTTTGATAACTATATTTGTCTCAAAGTCTTCGCTTAATGGCATTTCTTCATATAATTTTTTAATTTTATCAATAGAATTTTTTAAGTATTTCTCATTTAGTATGTCATTGAAAAATTTTATATTTAAATCTAAAACCTCGGAATTGTAGCCTTCCTTTTTAAGTTGTGCAGATAAGGAAGGCAAGGCAATATGAGGTCCAATGAAGTACCATTCTGGTGGAAATATTAATAAGATTTTTTTGTCTTTATTCGAATTCATTAATTTTATTTTCTAATGAATAATTTTATATATTAGCGAAGTTGGTTTTTGTTCTTCATCAGAAATTTCAAATGCTTCTAAAATTAGTTCTTCTGCGCCTTTGATTGTATTTTCTTTATTCGTATAAATCACAGCAATTGTTTCGCCTGCACATACAGGTTCGCCGTATTTTTGTGTTAGATATATACCAGCAGAATAATCAATTGGGTCAGATTTTTTATCTCTTCCTGCCCCTAGATTCTTACAAGCTTTTGCAACTTTCAATGCG
>CAZNLZ010000243.1:0-2553 GCA_964574225.1 uncultured Muribaculaceae bacterium
GCAAAGAACAGATAAGTTGTAAGCGTCATTTGCCAAGAATGCAACAGGAATCAAACCTGTAACAATTCTGTTTAACGGTCTTTCATATGCTGTATTAAAATTACCTGTGTGTTTATCAAAGAATTTGTTACTTGCTTTATATAGGTTTTCTTTAATATAATCACTTGCTTCTCTAACAAGCGGTGAATCTTTTCCATCACTGATTTGTTTCATTAAATCATCAGCGCCAATATCTTTTAAACCTTTTTCTTTAATGAAATTTTCAACTGTCGAACGAGTTTTTCCAAGAACACCTTTTAATTGGTTTGTAGTTTCGTTTAGGTGATTTATTTTTCTTGGATTTCTAAAAATAGGTTTATCATATAATTTTTCAGCACCTTTCTTTAAAAATGGTACTGATTGTGCTTTCTTTAATACCCAGTTTGCGCCATATAATGGCAGTGTTACAAAAGGGAAAATAACGTTTTCTAAAAGAGATCTTGGGACACTTTTATCTCTTATCGCAAGGTTGCCGTTTTTTTGAATGAATCTTGAACTTCTCTCTAAAGCTTTTGATTCTCTAACTAAGTCATCTGCTTTATCAACTAGGAAAGAGCCTGCTTTGCCGTAATGTTGGGAAAATACTTTGAGAACGTGGTCATCAGCTGTGCTCAAAAGAGCTTTTGGATTAACTGCTGCTTTAAAACTTACTTGTTTCTCGGCTGGGTAGTTAGCTATTGGATTACTTACTCTTCGTATCCTTTGTCTCTCAGATATATTACCCATATTAGGTGTTATAGTATTCATTTTCTTTCCCTTTTTTGTATTTGGAATTTCGTGTCCGCATGGTTTAACAATTCAAAATCTTTTTTTTGTCACTTGGACGTTGAATTGTAACGTTTTGTTTAATTGACTTTATTCTGGATATCGTGAAGTTGCCTTAATTAACATTTTTGCAAGTTTTTCAGCACCTTCAAATCCTCTTTCTTCGATTTTCTTGCTGGCATTTAAAACATCATATTCAACAAATTTGTGTTTTATTGTGTATGTTGAATTTGTTTCATCTATTTCCATAATTGCATAGCAAGAATCAGGCTTTTCGCTGAATGGACGTCCAACACTGCCAACATTTACCACTGTTTGCTCTGAATTTGTTTGATAACCGCAAGGCATGTGTGTATGACCGCAGAATATGATATTTGCACTTGTCCCTTTTATCATTTCTTCAACTTCTTCTATTGGAAGATTTGGATAAATATTCTCGTTGTTTTTTCTTGGAGAACCATGAACAAGAAGAATTTTTATTCCAAATAATTCTATTTCTTCTTGTTTTGGAAGATTCTTTAGAAATTCTTTTTCTTCATCTTTTAATAACTGGCTATCTGCTAGATATGCACTTCCCATTACTGCGTTAGTGTTTAAAATTGCATTGTACGTATCAAATGAAAATACAGACAACATGCTGTCTGTATTACCTTGAATTATATGAAAATCTTTTGTTTGTATAAGGGCATGTATTTTGCTTATAGTTTTAGACGGTTCAGGACCTGCCATTGCTATATCCCCTAAACAAAAAATTTTACTGCAATTTTCTTTTTCAATATCAGAAAGAACACTCTCTAAAGCATCAATATTGCCGTGTATATCAGAAATAATTGCAATTTTCATTTTATATCCCTAACATTTATATGCTAATATAATCTTAACAGGAATAATAAAATCATGATACAAAGACGAAAATCAAAACAAATAGAAATTGGTAATATAAAAATAGGTGGAGAAGCTCCAATCTCTGTGCAGTCAATGACTAACACTGATACAAGAGATGTAAAATCTACCTTAAAACAAATTAACAATATGGCAGAACAAGGCTGTGAACTTGTTCGTTTAGCAATATTAAATCCGGATGCAGCTGAAGCAATTAAAGAGATTAAGAAACAATCACCCCTTCCTTTGATTGCTGATATACACTTTGATTACAGATTAGCAATCAAATGTATTGAAAATGGTATTGATGCCCTAAGAATAAATCCTGGAAATATTGGAAAAGAAGAACATACCAAAAAGGTTGTTGCTTTAGCAAAAACAAATAATGTTCCAATTAGAATTGGTATTAATGGTGGTTCTTTAGAAAAAGAACTTGAAGCGCTTGATATTTCGTTGGCTGAAAAAATGGTAAAAAGTGCAATGCGTCACGTTCAAATATTAGAAGATAATAATTTTGATAAAATCAAAATTTCTTTGAAATCTAGTGATGTGTTAACAACAATTGAAGCTTATCGTTTAATCTCTAAAATGGTTGATTATCCTCTCCACTTGGGTGTAACAGAAGCAGGAACATATACAGGAGGTATTGTAAAATCAGCAGTTGGACTTGGTACATTGTTGGCTGAAGGGATTGGCGATACCATAAGAGTTTCACTTACTGATAATCCTATTGAAGAAGTTAAAGCTGGTTATATGATTTTAAAATCTTTAGGATTACGACAACGAGGAATTAATTTTGTATCTTGTCCTACTTGCGGTAGGACTCAAATAGATTTGATTGGTCTTGCAAAAACAGTTGAAAAAAGA
>CAZNLZ010000244.1:0-2541 GCA_964574225.1 uncultured Muribaculaceae bacterium
TTCTACTGCTTCTCTAAGCCCCTTGGAAACCTCTTCTGAAAGGTTGTCTATGTAGTTCTTAGCCATAAGTACTTTAATACCGTGGATAAACTTCTCGTGAGACCTAGAATTTTTACTGATGATAGTTCCCTCTTTGACTAAATGTACTTCTAGGTCGTAGTCTTCAAGAGTAACATAGTCTTTGAAATTACGATAAAGTCTGTCTGTTTTTTCTACTAGCACTGTTCTAATATTAGGATTTGCTTTCAAAAATTCAAGCATAACATTGTAGTTTGTTCTGCCTGTTTGTTTTGCTGTTTCAGCGTCTGAATATTCCCTAACAATTTGAAATCCATTTCTTAGAGCGTATTCTTTCAATAGTTTGAGTTGTGCAGGGATAGAAAAGCCTTCTCGTTCTTGTTCTCTACTAGAAACACGAGCGTAAATAACAACTTGTTTGTTTGTCATATCTGAATGCATCCTTATCTGAATCTTTGTTTTAATTTTTACTCTTTTTTCAAAAAAGTAAAGTAGGCACTCTGTACGACTTTCCACGCTATTGTGTTGGAAAAAGAAATACAAATGCTCTTGTTTTGGATGTAGTTTTGTAGTCTAAAGTCTGAATGCTAATAAAAACAATGTTTTAGGAAGTATTCTTTGTGTCGTTTCATTGTCGTATCTGGGAAATAGAATTGTAGTTTTTTTTTTGAAAAAAAAAGCCACTCGTAATGAGTGGCGTGATTCAGATAATATCTATTTCAATTTAAGCTTTTCTTGTTAGCGTTTCCTAATTTTCCTAAATGCTGATTTGAAAGTCATTTTTACTTTTTTATCTTCTTGATTTTTACACTGTAATTCTAATTTGTTTTTTACCAATTCTAGAATTTTTCTTTGATTTTCAGAATCAAGTTGGATATAAATGTCGTAAAGTCGCTTTTTCATAACATCTTCGTATTTTGCTGTGATTTGTTTGATATCTTTTTCTTTCGCTTTTATGTGATTTTCTAAGTTTCCATAGGCTTTTTCAATTTCATCTAGCTGACCAAAGATAAAATCATTATCATTGACTTTGTCTTTTTTAATGAAATCATTTAGGAATAGTTCCTTATGATATTTCCGACTTAAATTCCTTTTTAGTGTTGCATATTCTTGTTTTAAGTCTTTTAATTGTTCTTTTAAAACAGATTTGAGGATATCTTTGGGGATAAGATTAAGACGAATTTCTTTGAAATACTCTAAAATCGCTTCTGTTACTATATTTTCCGTAACGCTGTGATAATTTTTGTTGTTATCATATGTTGTGTAGTAAATATAACGACCTTTTTTAATATCTCCTGTCATAAATTTCCCTGTCTCTTGAAAAGTTAGTAGTTGTGAATAAAGAAATTTGTGTTTTTTTAGTTCTTTACAAGATGAATTTCCAAGAATTTCTTGTACTTTATCGTATAAAGAGCGGTCAATAATGGGTTTATGTTTCCCTTTTATTTCTCCTTCACAGTCAGGAAAAGTATAATAGCCAGTATAAAAGAGGTTTTTAAGCATACTAGCAAGTGAAGAACGAGGTATTTTCTTATTTGGTTGTTTTGAATAGTAAAAACCTTGTTCGTATAATTCATCACAAAGAGAATTTATTGAAAATTTTCCGGTTGAATATAGTTCAAATGCTTTTTTGACGAAATTAGCGTCTTTTGGAATAATTACAACTCGTTTTTTGTATGTTTTATATCCGTATGGCACTAAACAAGGTCTTTTACCTTTTTTCGCACTTGCCAATGAACCCATTTTACGAATTTCTCTCATGTGTTCAACTTCAAACTCTGCATTTGCTACTAAAATATTGAAAAAATACTTTTCATAGCTTTTAAATGGTTTTTGAATGCTCATATTTTCTTTAACAAAGATGATTTTAGTGTCATATTTATCAACCAATTCTCTAATAAAGTAAAAATCTGGGTGATTTCTTGTTAAACGATTTAAAGTGTAGACCATAATGACATCAACTCTATCTTTTGTTTTTTGACGAGCTAATATCTCTTCAAAGATAGGTCGTTTAGACCCATGTAGAGCACTTTTATTCTCATAACATATATCTTTTATGACCATTTCTTCTTTTTCGCAGAATTCACGACATTTTTCTTCTTGTACTTCTTTTGACATTCCGTCTTCTTGTTTTTTACTTGATAATCTTATGTAAATAAGAACAGATAGGTGTTTAAGAATTGTATTCATTTGAAATATCCTCCTCTTCAGCAGTCCTAGTAATTCGGTTGAGAATATCCAAAAGGATTTCATTCTGCGAAATGTCTATTTTTATAGCTTTTCCAATAGGTTTTAGGTCAGACCCCTTTAAACATCTGACTCTTTTGTCATTAGTTAGCTTTAATCTTATTTGTGCAGGATTTGACTTTTTGTTTTCGTGTGTGCTGTTAAAAACATCACAATATTTTGTGAGATTAATTCTTAAATACTTACCTTTTGTTATTAAAAAATCTCTACCATAGATAAGTTCTTTCTTACAAAATAAGCTATATACATCCGATAGAAAAATATCTCCGTATGATA
>CAZNLZ010000245.1:0-2514 GCA_964574225.1 uncultured Muribaculaceae bacterium
CAGAAATAAAACAAGCAGATTTTTCGGCAATATTAGAAAGTGCTAAAAAAGGTGATTTTTTATATTTTGACCAACCTTATGTTCCATTGAATGAGACATCAAGTTTTACTTCATATACAAAGAATGGATTTGATTTGGATATGCAAATCAAATTAAAGGAAGTTTGTGATGAGTTGAATGCAATGGGGGTTAAGTTTATGCTTTCAAACTCAGATACAACGGTAATAAATGACTTATATTCAAATTATAGAATAGAAAAGGTATTAGCTTCTCGTCAAGTTAATGCAAATGCTGATGGTAGAGGTAAAATTACGGAAGTTTTAGTGAGGAATTATTAATGACAAGAAATTTTGAGGAGTGGCTATCAACTTTTAGACCTTGCATTGCTGATTATTGTTATTATGTAGATTTTGACAAAGTTAATAGAAATGTTGATAGTTTAAAAGTTGAATTAAATATCTTAAACACATTGGTTGGGTCTAAGAATATTGAGCAGGATTTTGAAGATATTATAACTAAATATCCAGAAACTTTAAAATGTATTCCACTACTTTTAGCCGTTAGGGCAAATGAAATTTCTGTAACAGATACTGATGGAGAATATAATTTTTCTTTCAAAGAATGTAATTATAGCATTGAAGAATATAAAATGTTTATGCGTAAAACAAAACTTTTTGATTTGTTAGAAAATCATATCATTAGCAACCTTGTGGATTATGTAACTGGTATAGAAACTGGTCTTGACTCTCACGCAAGAAAAAGTCGTGGTGGTGATTTGATGGAAAATCTTGTTGAGGAATATATCCAAAAAGCAGGTTTTATTAAAGGTCAAAATTATTTCAAAGAAATGTATATTCATGAAATTGAAGAAAAATGGGATGTTAATTTATCTGCTGTTTCAAATCAAGGAAAAACTGAAAAAAGATTTGATTTTGTAATTAAAACTGATAATCAAATTTATGTTATAGAAACTAATTTTTATGCCACTCAAGGTTCTAAATTAAACGAAACAGCAAGAAGCTATAAAACATTAGCTTTGGAAATAGATACTATTGAAGGAGTAACTTTTGTTTGGTTTACTGATGGCAAAGGTTGGAATACTGCAAGACGAAACTTAGAAGAAACTTTTGATGTATTGGATACAGTCTACAACATTCAAGATTTAGAAAATGGTATTTTAAACAATCTAAAATAAAAAAAGCCCTTTCGCAAGGGCTTTAAAGCAATTTTGCTTTTATTTAAATTATCTATAATATCTATTATCGCTTTTGGCACAATTATTTTCCCATTGAAGTGGTTGTAAATTATGTATACTATCACTACCTCCACGACTCTTAGGAATAATATGATCTATTTCCCAGCCATATGCCGAATTTCTATTTCCATAATCAAGAAATTTCATAAGAGAACCATACTTATCTCTTCGGAATATTCTTGAATCAACATTTGGAATGATTTGGCCTTTTTGCCATACTGCTAATATTATAGTTTGATGGTTATTATAAAATCCCATTTAATATCTCCTTTTTATTTTTTTGTAACTAAATAAGTTATTTTAAGAGCCAACAATAATAAAATAACCTCTCTACTCCCTTTGGCTCAAATATTATATTTTAGTCATGCTCTACCCTCCTGCGCCTAGATATTTATACTAAGCCAGAAAAATAGTTGCCCTTTATTTATGCATATGTTACTATCTTGTTGTTATAATTTTTTGTCGGGCAACTATTTTGTTCCGGCTTTTTTTATTTTCAACTTTGTTTTATTATTTGTCAAATTGTTAAGTTTCCCTTAACAAAATTTAACTTTTTCCCGAATCATGAAAACGCATGCTGTGCATGGTTTTTTTTAAATTGCTTGTTAAAAATTTTAACAGCATTGTTTAAATTTTTCAACTAGTATGCTAAGATATTTTTGGTAAGTGAGGAATTATGGACAATTATAAAGAAATTAGTAAGCTTATATCTTCAGAAGGTGGCCATTTAAAAATAAATAAATTATTTATAAAAAAATTTGGAATTGAAGCAGCTGTTTTATTTTCTGAACTTTTACAAAAACAAATAGAAGCTATTAATAACGACAAAATAGAATTTTTATACAATCAAAATTTTTTTGTTTCAACCGTTGAAAATATACAAATAGATTTAGGATTATCCGCACACAAACAACGTCTTATTTTAAATATACTACAAGAAAACAATCTATTGAAAGTATACTATACATCTAACAATGTTAGAATGATAACAATAAATGATGATCTTTACCATATATATAAAATATTAAAGCCTTCAGAAGATTTTTATCCACAATTATTTGAAAATGTTTCAAAAGGTGTAAAAAGATTTGTAGATTTTATGGTAAAAAATTGGGATATAATTCAGAAAGAAAAAATCAATTCATTTAATAATGACTACGAATCATATTTTGAAAAAGAATTATCAAATTATAGCTCAATACTTGAAAAAAGAGTCTTTGAACTATTAAAAGATACTGAAATAAAAAAAGAAGTTGAAC
>CAZNLZ010000246.1:0-2494 GCA_964574225.1 uncultured Muribaculaceae bacterium
AAGAAATCGCAAAAACAAAAATGGAAGACCTTAACGCAACAACACTAGAAGCTGCCGTTGAAATGATTAAAGGTTCTTGCAGAGCTATGGGTGTTACTGTAGTAGAATAATTGGTTACTATTAAGGTGGAAGGAATTTAGGTTCCGCAATTACCACAAAAGGAGAAAAAAATGTCAAAATTAACAAAAAAACAAAAGAAAATAGCAGAAATGATGGAAGGGTTCGCTCAACCATGTGCTAATGCTATTGATGCTATACAAAAATTACAAGAAGTAGCAAAAGAAACTTGCAAATTCAACGAAACAGTTGAATGCCACATGGCATTAGGTATTGATGTAAAACACGCTGATCAACAAGTTCGTTCTACAACAGTACTTCCTGCTGGTTTAGGTAAAACTGTTAGAGTTTGCGTTATTGCAAAAGGTGTAAAAGCAACAGAAGCAAAAGAAGCTGGTGCTGATGAAGCTGGAGCAGAAGAAGTAATTGAAAAAATCGCTGGCGGTTGGTTTGAATTCGATACTTTAATTGCTACACCTGATTGTATGGGTATGCTTGGTAAATTAGGTCGTGTTTTAGGACCTAAAGGTTTAATGCCAAACCCAAAAACAGGTACAGTAACATTAGATGTTGCTAAAGCAGTTAAAGATGCTAAAGCTGGTAAAGTTGAATTCAGAGCTGACAAACAAGGTATGATTCACGTTCCAATCGGCAAAATTCAATTCACAGCTGACGATTTAATGAAAAACTATGTAACTTTAGCTGATGCTGTTTTAAGAGCAAAACCTTCAACTTCTAAAGGTGTTTACTTAAAATCAGTTCACTTAACAACAACAATGGGACCAAGCATTAAGCTTGATAACAAAAACGTTGCAACTGAAGTTAAAGAAAACTTACAATAGTTTAATTTAAACATTAAGAGCAGGTTAAATAGAAATAACCTGCTCTTTTTTAATACTAGGGAGTATGAATTTGTCAAGACCGCAAAAGAAAAGAGAATTTAAAGAAAAACTAAAATTAGGATTATTAATTTGCCTATTAAAGTTATTCTTTTCAATAGAAAAATATTTAGTAAGATTTAAAAAAATTAATTATCCAAAAGGTCAATTTATATTATCATTGTGGCACGGTCACCAATGTGCAGTATATACAGTAAAAGATAAAGAACATTTTTATGCACTTATTAGCGCTTCTAACGACGGAGAAATAATTGCAAAAGCTATTGAATGCTTAAACATAAAATCTGTAAGAGGTTCGTCAAAAAGACACGGAGCAACAGCAGCACTTGGACTTATTGATAAACTAAAAGAAGGTAACTCTATAGGAATTATGGTTGATGGACCAAAAGGGCCAAAAGGGAAAGTAAAAGAAGGTATTATAAATATTGCCAAACTTTCAGGAGTACCTATTATACCAACAGTTTGGGCATCAAAACATAAAACGTTTTTAAAATTCAATACTTGGGACGAATTCAGAGTTCCATTTGGACCGTGCAGTACAATTATTTTATATGGAGATCCTATCCATATACCAGAAAATACAACAAAAGAAGAAATGGCTCTTTGGTGTGAAAAATTAGAATCAGAAATGAACAGATTAGAAAAAGATTTAACAGAGAATTACGAAAAATACAAAAAATTATAGAAATAAAAAACTCCCGAAATTCGGGAGTTTTTATTATATTTTAATCTCTTATGAAATTCTTTGGAACATATAACCAATACCACGAGCTGTTAGAATTAACTCTGGGTTAGCTGGGTCTGTTTCAAGTTTTGAACGTAATCTTGAAATGTGAACGTCAACTACACGAGTATCAATTCTATGATCAGGTGGATAAGACCATACATGTTGTAAAATTTCGTTTCTAGAATATGCTTGACCAGAGTTATTAACTAATAATTCTAACAAGCTAAATTCCATGCCAGTAAGTCTAATACGTTCATTCTTTCTGAATACTTGACGTCTAGCTGTGTCAATTCTGATATTACCTGTTGTAATAACGTTCTTAGCAATTTTGCTTGTAGGAGCAGCCACTTCTTTAGTGTTTGTTCTTCTAAGAACAGCTTTAACTCTAGCTTCAAGTTCTTTAGGGCTGAATGGTTTAATAACATAGTCATCAGCACCAAGTTCTAAACCTGTAATTCTTTCAGAAACGTCACCTAAAGCAGTTAAGATAATAATAGGAACATCAGATGTTCTTCTAATTTCTCTTGTAACGCCATAACCATCGATTTTTGGCATCATAACGTCCAAAACGATTAAATCTGGATTATGTTTATTAAATGCCGCAATAGCTTCTTCGCCGTCAGTAGCTGTAACAATATCATAACCAATCATACCTAAACGAGCTTCAAGAATTCTTCTGATTGAAGCTTCATCATCAGCTACCAATATCTTTTGATGAGAATCTTGTTCGGCTTGTAATTCATTATTTTCAGTCATTTCTAAGACCCCTTAACATTAAAAAATATTACCTTTGTTTACATTATATTACAAA
>CAZNLZ010000247.1:0-2481 GCA_964574225.1 uncultured Muribaculaceae bacterium
TGTTAATTGAACTTTTCTTTGTGCAAATAAAGCGTAACCCATTTTTGTAAATCCTTATTTCGTATCCGTACTTATATAAAAACTTTCAAAAAAAATTAATTGCTATAAAAAGTATCTATGGAATATATACTAATTTGGACAAAAAACGTCATAACTCAATAACAACAGTATATACGAGAGTATATACTCGCATTTACAAAACTTAATATATATGTTAATTCCCTTATCTTGTAATATTTTTTAAGCTTTTATTCCCTTTAATTCCTTTGTTAAAGCCAAAAAACAAGATAAAAATTCGCATAAAAAAAAGCCGTCCAACTAAGGCGGCTACTAGACTTTGGGGAGGGAGGTTTTATGGGGCTAATGCCCTTGACAATATAGTTATCGACATTTAGAATTTAAACTTTAGTTTTTGATTTAATTATTTTTTTTGAAAAAGTAAAAAAGCGCATAAAATCAAGCTTTTCAAGCTTCATATTTCTTAACACTGTGCCTAAAGTCAAAAATTAAAGTAACATTTTCATATGAGGAAATTAGCATTTTATATATTATCTTTTATATTTATATACGCACTAACCCTTGTTCACAACACAATTGATATGGATTTTTGGGCAAGAATAATTCAAGGAAATGCGTTTTGGAGTTTAGGGCACATACTAAAACAAGACCCTTTTTCCTACACACAAACACACATTTGGCTAGATCACGAATGGGGTTCTAGCGTAATATTTTCTTTCATACATAATCATTTTGGATATATAGGAATAACATTATTTAGGACTTTACTTGTTTTTTCCATATTTACATTGATATTTGAAACAATAAGTTTAAGAGAAGAAAAGAAAAATACTTTGTTAAATTTAGCATTTCTTTTCACAGGAGCACTGGCAATACCAACAATAACCGCATCTTGTCTGCGTTGTCATTTTTTTACATTCTTTTTCTTCACATTATTTTTATATATTCTTGAATACACAAGAAAACACAAAAAATATCAAATATTATATATATTGCCATTTTTAATGATAATTTGGACTAATTTACACGGCGGTTGTGTTTCAGGACTAGGTTTACTCATAATTTATGCGATAGGGGAATTTATAAACAAACAAGAATATAAAGCATACCTAAAAACATTATTAGGTTGTTTAGGCGCAATGTTTATAAATCCTTATGGATTTGACTACGTAAAATTCATTTTTATGGCAACAACAATGGAACGACCATTTGTCACAGAATGGATTAGTCCATTTATGCATCCTTATTGGAAATTTTTTATTGAATTTAAAATTTTCTACATCATTGCAGCAATTACTACTTTAATTAGTATTAAAAAATTCAAACAAGACTCTGTAAAATATATATTATTAATAGTTTGTGCTTACTTATCAGCAAAATACATAAAAAACACTCCTTTTTTCATAATTACATCAATAGTATTTTTATATGGTGAGGTATATAGATTTTTCAGCAAGTTAAAAACAGATACAAAAGCTTTATACTATATCGCATATTTCTTTCTATTTATGTACGCATTAAATATAGCCCCTAGTTTAAAACCAGTACCAAACTTATCACAACAACCATATAAAATTGTTGAATTTATGAAGGTAAATAATATGAAAGGAAATATACTAGCACCATTTGATATGGGAAGCTACATTACATATAAACTTTTCCCTAACAATTTAATATATATGGATGGACGCTATGAAGAAGTATATTTTAAGGAAACAAAAGACTTACTAGACAATTTTTATAATGTGACAAATGATTGGGATAAAATTTTTAAAATAGGATTAAAACACGATTATATCATTATTCCTATCGATGCCACATTAAATGATAATTTATCACAATTAAAAGATTACAAAAAAATATATAGTGATGGCAGAAATGTTCTTTATATAGCAAAAGATAAACAAAAGAAACAATATATTCTTCCAATAGAAGATGAAAAATATTATATTGATAATGCATTTACAACAAGTGTTTTGTTTGTAGTAAAATAAAATTACTATGAAAAGACCAGAATTATTATTACCAGCGGGAAGTAAAGAAAAATTAGATTATGCCATTCAATATGGTGCCGATGCAGTATATTTAGGAATGGTTGATTTTAGTTTAAGAGCAATGAGAAAAGGCGAGCTAATTACTTTAGATAACCTAAAAGACTGCATAGATTTAGCTCATTCTTTTGGCAAAAAAGTATATTTAACATTAAATATTTTTGCGTATAGCGATGATATTAATCAGATGATAGAATGTGCAGAACGCATTAATGACGCTAATCCGGATGCAATTTTATTTTCTGATTTCGGTGTTTATAATGTTATCAGAAAATATATGAGCAAAATTCCAATTCACGTTAGCACTCAAACAAATATATTAAACTATGAAGCTGTAAAATTTTGGCAAGATATGGGTGCTGAGCGTGTTGTTTTATCCCGTGACTTATCATTAAAACAAATTGAAGAAATA
>CAZNLZ010000248.1:0-2480 GCA_964574225.1 uncultured Muribaculaceae bacterium
TCAAATTTAGATTCTAATCAGTTAAACTCTATATTCTTTTCAGTATAGTCTGCATTATTTAAACCAAACGTAACATAGTCATAGTTTGGATATAATTCTATAAACTTTTGGTTTCCTTCGTTATCATTGTTAATTAAAACTTTTTGTTCTGGTTTATTAGATAAGTATTTATCAAATGTTTTTACAATGTCATCAAAACCATTTTTATAAAAATCTAGATGGTCTTCTTCCAAGTTATTTATTACTGCTATGTCAGTCGAATATTTTTGTATTGTTCCATCAGATTCATCTAATTCCGCACTAAAGTAGTTTGAACCATTAAAAGCTCCATTTGTATTTATTTCTGGAATGATTCCGCCAATGACGTATGAAGGACTCAAACCGCTCTTTTCTAAAACATATGCACATAATCCACTAGTTGTTGTTTTTCCATGTGTTCCAGAAAAACCAAAGAAAATACCATTTTTATCTTGTGAAAACTCATCAGAAATCATTTTTAATATGTCTGAACGGTGATATATTTTTAATCCTAATTCTTTTGCTCTAATTATTTCGGGATTTGTTTGTTTGATTGCTGTACTTGCGACTACAATCATATCTTTACTGATTAAGTTTTCATCATGTCCAATTGAAATTTTTACACCTTTTTCTTGTAAAAGGTGTGTATATTTGCTTTCTTGAATATCGGAACCTGAAACAATTGCGCCTCTTTCAACTAGGTACTTCGCTAAAGCGCTCATTCCAACACCACCAATAGCTATAAAATGAAACTTTTTGTCTAAAATATCCATGAACATATCCCGCAAACTTGTCTATTCTTTTATATTTTAATACAAATATTTCATTTGTTTAAATGGTTGAATTATTCTGGGAATAATTGTAGAATTGTTATGCTTTAGTATGAATAAAGAGGTATATATGAAATTACACTTACAAACATTATTTGTGGCCATTGGTCTTGGTATAAAAAGAAACTGGCATATCTTTTTGGCAATTATTTTAGGTATCTTTTTGGGTAATTATATCCATTCAAATCCTGAAAAGTTTGCAGCTTTAGTTGGTGTCTTAGATGTTGTCGGTCAAGCATTTATCAGAATAATCCAAATGGTAGTTATTCCATTGGTTTGTAGTGCTATTGTTGTTGGTATTTCTAGTATTGGCGATAGCAAACAAATCGGAAAATTTGGTAAGAAGATGCTTTTCTTCTATACAATTATTTCTGTTGCTGCAGTTTCTATCGGTGCTGCTCTTGTAATGCTTGTTAAACCAGGTGTGGGTATTAAAGATTTTATTAGTCAATCATCTGCTGCAGAAATTCAAGCTCAGGTTTCTGGTTATCTTGCTTATCAACAAGGTCAATTGGGTAATATGTTCTTAGAAATGATACCTCAAAACCCTGTTGAATCACTTGCTAAAGGTGATATGATTCCAATTTTATTCTTTGTTTTAGTTTTTGCTTTGGCATTATCTAAACTTGGTGAAATTAATCGTCCTATTGTTTCTTTCTTTGAATCTGTATTTGCAGCAACAATGAAAGTTACAGATTGGATTATGATATTAGCAGCTCCTGGTATTTTCGCTTTAACTACAGTTGCTGTTTCAACATTTGGTATGGATATATTTTCTACAATTTCAAAATTCTTCGCAGTATTGCTATTAGGTGTTGCTATTCAATTCTGCGTTGTTTATCCATTAATGTTAAAGTGTTTTTCTAAAGTTCCTGTTGGAACATTCTATACTGCAATTATTGAAGCGTTATTAGTTGCGTTTGGTACTGCAAGCAGTTCTGCTACTTTGCCATTGACAATGGCTTGTTGCGAAAAACGTGGTATTTCACACAAAGTTTGTAGTTTTGTTCTTCCATTAGGTGCTACATTGAATATGGACGGTACTGCATTATTCCAGACAATTGCTGTATTATTCTTAACTCAAGCATATGGTGTTTCTTTAGAACCAGTTCAAATTATTCAAGTTATGTTGTTATCTATTGTTGCATCTTGTACATCTGCAGGAATTCCTGGTGCTGGCTTGATTACAATTGCTCTAGTTCTTAATAGCTTAGGCTTATCTTCATTACAATTAGTAGAAGGTTTTGCATTCTTATTTGCTATTGAAAGAATCTTAGATATGATTAGAACAACAGCTAACGTTGCATCTGACGCTGTAGTTGCTGCAATCATTGCTGATAATGAAAATGAAATCAATTATGATTTGTTAAATGATACTGATCAATATAAAGAAATCATTTAGGATTTAAATCAAACAAAAGAAAAGCTCCCAAAAGGGAGCTTTTTTAATACATATTTTTTTAAATTAATCTACCAATACTTGTTGAATTTCAACATTTGGTTTTCCCAATACTCTCACCAATTCTAATACAGAAGCTTTCATTTGACATCTTTGAGATGTACCGTTGAAAAAGTCTGTATAAAAACAACCTTCACAAACACAACCTCTTTTATAGCATTCTAAGGCTGTAT
>CAZNLZ010000249.1:0-2458 GCA_964574225.1 uncultured Muribaculaceae bacterium
TAAGATAGGTTAAATGTGTAGTAATTTACAGATTATAGATATTAGAAACAGGAGGTAATATGCAAGTTACACATGAAATAGAAAATCAATGTTGTGTAAGAAGAGGTGTAAAAGGCGTTCCTGCTCCAATCCCTCAAGAAGGCGAATGGACAAAATGCAAAGAAATTAAAGATATTTCTGGTTTAACTCACGGTTGTGGATGTTGTGCTCCTCAACAAGGTACTTGTAAATTGTCATTAAACGTAAAAAATGGCATTATTGAAGAAGCTTTAGTTGAAACAATCGGATGTTCTGGTATGACTCACTCTGCTGCTATGGCTGGTGAAATTCTTCCAGGTAAAACACTTCTAGAAGCATTAAATACTGACTTAGTTTGTGACGCTATCAACGTTGCTATGAGAGAATTATTCTTACAAATCGTTTATGGTAGAACTCAAACAGCATTTTCAGAAGGCGGACTTCCAATTGGTGCTGGTTTAGAAGACCTTGGTAAAGGTTTATGCTCAATGGTTGGTACAATCCACTCTACAAAACAAAAAGGTGTAAGATACCTATCATTAACAGAAGGTTATATTTTAGAACTTGGTCTAGATAAGAATGACGAAGTAATCGGTTATAAGTTCGTTAACATGGGTAAAGTAATGGATGCTATTAAAGCAGGTAAAGATGCAAAAGAAGCATTTGAGAAAAACATCGGTACTTATGGCAGATTTGCTGACGCTGTTAAAACTATCGACCCAAGACAACAATAAGAGTATAACTAATTAAAAATAAGGAAATAAGATTATGGCAAAATTTGAAGGACAAGATAGACGTCAAAAATCAATAGATAAAGTTCTTAAAGAATATGGTTTCAAATCTTTAGATGAAGCTAATGAATTATGTCTATCAAAAGGTATAAACGTAGATGAAATCGTTAAAGGTATTCAGCCAATTGCGTTTGATAACGCTTCTTGGGCTTATACTTTAGGTTGTGCTATCGCACTTAAAAAAGGCATTACAAACGCTGCTGATGCTGCTGAAGCAATTGGTGAAGGTTTACAAGCATTTGCTGTTCCTGGTTCAGTTGGTGATACAAGAAAAGTTGGTCTTGGTCACGGTAACTTAGGCGCTATGTTATTAAGAGAAGAAACAAAATGTTTCTGTTTCTTAGCTGGTCACGAATCATTCGCTGCGGCAGAAGGCGCTATTGGTATTGCTAGAAATGCTAACAAAGTTAGAAAAGAACCTTTAAGAGTTATCTTAAATGGTTTAGGCAAAGATGCTGCATACATTATTGCTAGAATCAATGGTTTTACAGCTGTTGAAACAGAGTACGATTTCAAAACTGGCGAATTAAAAGTTAAAAAAGAAACAGCTTTCTCAGATGGCGAAAGAGCAAAAGTAAAATGCTATGGTGCAGATGACGTATCTGAAGGTGTTGCTATTATGATTAAAGAAGGTGTTGATGTTTCTATTACTGGTAACTCAACTAACCCAACAAGATTCCAACACCCAGTTGCTGGTACATACAAAAAATGGTGTTTTGAAAACGGAAGAAAATACTTCTCAGTAGCTTCTGGTGGTGGTACAGGTAGAACACTTCACCCAGATAACGTTGCTGCTGGTCCAGCTTCTTATGGTATGACAGATACTATGGGTAGAATGCACGGTGATGCTCAATTTGCTGGTTCATCTTCAGTTCCTGCTCACGTAGAAATGATGGGTGTAATCGGTATGGGTAACAACCCAATGGTAGGTGCTACAGTAGCTGTTGCAGTTGCTATTGAAAATGCTTGCAAATAAGATTTAAATTGCAAAATATAAAAGAGGAAGTTAAAAATAACTTCCTCTTTTTTCATAATGAATATAATTAAAAACTAATTATTAAAAGTTTTTTAATACATCTTATCCATATCTTTAGACTTTTTTCGCCAATCTTTTATTACTTTAACTTGCAAATCTAAATATACTTTTTTATCAGCAGTAAACTCAATTTCTTTTCGTGCTTCAGAACCAATTTTCTTTAACATTGAAGCATTTTTACCAATTAGAATACCTTTTTGTGTTTCGTGTTCAACAATAATTTTAGCTTCAATTCTATCTAAATTTTCTTTTTCCTCGTAGTTCTCAATAATGACAGCAACGCTGTGTGGAACCTCATCATGAGTATATAAAAGTATTTTTTCTCTTATAAGTTCACGAGCAATATCTCTCATTGTCTCATCTGTTATTTGTTCTTCATCATAAACTTTTTCGCCTACAGGAAGTTTTCTTGTAATATTCGTTGTTAATGTATCAAAGTTTCTTCCTGTTTTTGCTGAAATTTTTATACAAGGATAGTTCTTTTCAAATAATGTTTTATACGTTAATAAGTTTTCTTCTCTCTTTTTAATGTCTTTGACTAAATCGTACTTATTAACAACAATAAGCATATCGCCTTTATAATCTTTTAAAACATTTTCAACAATCCATTTAT
>CAZNLZ010000250.1:0-2444 GCA_964574225.1 uncultured Muribaculaceae bacterium
AAGTATAAATCTGGCTATACAGGTGCTGTTGTTGTTGTACATAAGGATTATAAAAGTCCAACAAAGCAAGGCAAGTTGACGAAAATAAAGATTCCGCAAAATTTTATAAATGATAGTGCAGATGTAATTGTTAATACAAGAATAAACAAAATAAGCAAAAAAAATGAAGCTGAAATAGATTCTAACTTGAGAGTGTTTACTTTTCTAAAGAATGATGTATTAAACCCTTTTGATAAAATTTATGAACAAGTTTACAAATTAAATGATAAAAATTTGTATTATAGGACTGATATTGGAAGTGACTTAAAGACATAATTATTTTTTATATATTAACAATTTTTGAAATATTAGCAAAAAAAAATTTGATGTGAGTTTATTCCTATGTCAAGAGGGAGTAAACATGAAAATTAACACGATTAGTCCAATATCATTCAAGGCACATTATGTGAATGTTGATATTGGCGCAAGTTCTACGTATGGTTCTATGAAAATTAGAACATTGGATGAAGATGGAAAACTTATCGATTACCAAAGAACAACAGTTTTTTCTAATTCGGATCAAAGAAGTGAAAAAAGCTTCGAACAAAATGTTGCCAATAAAATAGTTGCATCAGAAAGAAGAAATGAAAGCAAAATAGCTGAAGTTGACCCAGATAATGAAATGTATTTAACTATTTGTTATCCTGGTCCAAAAACTAATGAAAACGGCAAAGATGGTTTTAGATTATCTAATTTCTTTTATGACAATAAAAGAACAATGCGTTTTCAAAAACCAATTACAGTTGATAATATTGACCAATATATTGCTGCAAGAGGTATCAATATAGTACAAACTCGTCATGCAAATGATATGGCTGGCGCTGGTGCTTGTATTTTAAGCAAAGTGCAAGAAGAATACCCTGAGCTTTTAAAAGAAGGTGAAGAAATCGTATTCTTATATCCAGGTGGTGGCTTAGGTAGTGGTATTATTAGCGTTGATAAGCACGATATCAAAATTAAACCGTCTGAAGTTCAACACGCAAGACAAGCAACTGCAGAATTAAGACCTTTAGAATCTGATGTTGGCGTTCACGGCATAATAAAGAATTTTTCTAATGCGATTGGATTGAGTGAAACCGAACGTCAAAAAATTGGTGGAAATGCTTTGGCAACAAATAATTATGCTGAATTCAAAAAGTTCTTCCCAGAATATACACAAGATGAGCATAATAAAGCTTCTAAGGTTGCTATTGATGCGTTTATGGACGCTCTAGCGGAAATTACGGCTATTGAAATTTGTGCATTAAAAACTAAATCAATAATTTTAACTGGTAATGTTGCAAATGGTAATAGACAAGCCGTAAATGATAATCCTGAATTTGAAGCAAAAGAAGAATATATGCAAGATGGATGTGATAAATTTACAGCAATATTTAGAGAAAAAGTTGCGAAGAACTTGACACCAGTTGGCAAAGTTATACTTGGTGATGCAAACAACTTAGATGTTAGATTCCTGACAATAAAAGACAATACAGAAGGTGCTGAATTGTTGCAAAAATGTGAGGAAGTTGGTAAACCTGCTAAGTGGTATAATATGACAGTTTAGTAAAAAGCCCTCTTTTAAAGAGGGCTTTTCTATTAAAATCATATATTTAAACGGTAACAAAAATTTCCTAAAAGTTATAATTATACTATGGGAAGATTGTAACTATGGAAATTTCTAACGGATTAAATCAACCCGTAAGTTTTTATAATAAAAGTACGGGAAATAGTATAAATACTGTTATAAATGATGATAATCATTTGTATAATGGTAATATTTTTTCGCCTGAGATGGCCTTGAAAGAAGAGGCAAAATTAGTTACACGTCCTATAAAAAAGAAAAGAAAAAGTAAAAGATTAAATACAATGGATAGTGATTATCTTCCTGATGAAGCAACTTCTATATCTAAAGTTGATGTTGAAACTGGTAATTTCTTTTTGGAAGAAAAACCAAGTATGTGGACAAAATTTAAAAAATCAATGGAGCATTTTTTAACTGTAACTCCGTTGGTTAATTATTTTTTCTTAAAAGAAAAAACAAAAAAAATTCAAAAAACAGTTCAAACATTAAATGATATTAGTCAAAACGTTGATGATTTAATGAATACAACTGTTCCTTATGGTGAACAAGATGCACTATATACAGATATAGCTAAAAATTTAACGAATGCAGCTGGGATTCTTGGAAAAGCAAATAAAGAGTTTTAAATGTTAAACATATATTAATATTTCATGCTTTTTTTCTTTACTATTTATGTGATTTAAAATACTATATTATTAAGTTAATGCACGAAAGCCATGTAAACATTGGTAATCGGGATAGACGAAGTAATAATGTAATAGAATAAAAAGAGGGCGCATAAGTGGAAAATTTTGTTCCAGATATTTTTGGCAAAAAAGAAGGAAGTAACATGTCAACTCCA
>CAZNLZ010000251.1:0-2417 GCA_964574225.1 uncultured Muribaculaceae bacterium
GCTCATTAATCATTTTTTTTATGCCTTCGAGTTGTCCTATGGCTCTGTTAATTCTTGCAATTTCTTTTTTATGATTTGGATGATTCATTTTTTCCCCTTCATAATTTAATTTTATCAAAAAAGGAGTAGTTTTACCTACTCCCTTTTGAGTAAAATAAAATTACTCTTCATCTGTTTCATTGCATTCTGGTGGACAGTTACATTTTTCTTCTGTACATGTGCAGTTGTCTCCACATTTACAGTTAATGCATTTGCAATGAGGATTTGAACACCTGGTCATTTTTTTTCTTTCTAATACCCCCATTGGGTATAATAGTTACAATTATATTATACCATATGGGGGTATATTTTAAACCTATTAAATAAAAATCTTAAAAGAAATTTTTATTTATGTACAATGCAATTATCTCTTATCTCAAAAATCTCAACATCTTTTAGGTATTCTTCTTTAAAGTGAAGCGTATCTACTGATGTAATAATTGTTTGTGTTTCATCGCCGATTGCATCTAATAAGAAATTTTGTCTTAAGTCATCAAGTTCTGCTAGAACATCATCTAACAGTAAAATTGCATTAGTATTTATTTTTTCTTTTATGAGCTCAAGCTCTGCAAGTTTAAGTGATAGAACAATTGTTCTTTGTTGTCCTTGAGATGCAAATTTTTTTGATTCTACCTCGTTGATATAATATGAAACATCATCTCTGTGTGGACCAACAACACTTTGACCACGGATAATTTCTTCTAATTTTTTTTCTTCTAATTTTTGTTTAAAGTTTTCTAGAATATATTCATTGTTAAACTCAAATTTTTCGCAAGCTGTTATATCGCCTATTATTGTTGAATTATAGAAAATTGATAAATTTTCGCTGTTGGAAATTTGGTTGTGTTTTTCTTTTGCGATTTTTTGGAGTTCATGCAAGAAATTTATTCTAATAAATATAATATTGCTTCCTGTAATTGCGAGTTGTTCATTCCAAACATCAAGCATTGTTGTATCTGCATTGATGTTGCCTTTAAGTTCTTTTAAATAATTGTTTTTTTGAGTTCTTATTTTGTTATATTTGCTAAGTCGTTCAATGTATGCTGGAAAAATTTGGCTAATTGCTAAATCTAACCACTTTCTTCTATCATCTGGAGTTCCTCGTAGCAATAATAAATCGTTGGTTGTGAAACAAACTGTTGAAATGTTGCTTATAAATTCTGATGACTTATTTTTAGATAATCCATTAACTTTAAGTTTTTTTCTAGCAGGTGGATTAATATTAACTTCTAAATCTATGTCTATATCAAATTTTTGAATTTCAGCTTTAATATTGCAAAAATCCTCGCCCCACTTTATAAGTTCAGAATCAGTTTTTGCACGCAAAGAATCTAGTGTTGATAAGTAGTAAATTGATTCTAAAAGATTTGTTTTTCCTTGAGCGTTCTTACCGATAAACAGAATTTTTTTAGAATTAAATTCTACTTCAACATCACTATAATTTCTAAAATTTTTAATCCCTAATTTCTTTATAAACATAATTTGATTATAGCAGATAAATACTGTAAGATAGATTTATTAAAGGAGTTAAGATGCAAAAGTACGAAATAATTGAAATGGGAAGAAAGTTATATGAAAAGGATTTAACCTTCGCTACATCTGGAAATATAAGCGTAAAGACAGATAGGGGTATTTTTATTACTGCATCTGGAACTTCTTTGGGCAATTTAAAAGATGCTGATTTGGTTTTAATGGATTTTGAGGGTAATGAAATTTCGGAAGGTAAAGCATCATCAGAGAAAATGCTTCATGTTGCAGTTTACATGCAAAGACCTGATGTGAATGCAATTATTCATACTCATCCAGTGGCTTTGACAAGTTTTGCAGTTTGCCACGAGTCTTTAAAAGAACCGATTATGTCAGAAAACATTTTGTATTTTGAAGATATTCCTGTTGCAGATTATGCAATGCCATCTTCTATGGAGCTTGTAGAAAAGACTGTTCAGCATTTGAATAATAGGGATGTTGTAATGATGGCAAATCATGGTGCGATTGCTGTTGCCGATAATTTAGAACATGCTTTTCAGAAAATGGAAACAGCAGAATATTATGCTAAAGTTACCTTGAACACTAGAATTTTAGGTGATCCTAAAAATTTATCAAAAAAAGATGTTCAAGATTTGATTGATTTAAAGAACTCAAAATAAGAATTGAGGTTAAGATATGTCAAAAGAAGAAAAGATTTATTCTCCAAAAGAGGAGATAATTAACGCATTTACTCATGCTTTTGGTGCTTTGTTTGCTATTTACGCAATTGTAATGCTTGTTTATACATCTAAAACACCGATACAATGTGCAACAACAGCAATCTATGGCGCAATGCTATTTATTCTTTTTGAAGCATCAACTTGTTATCATGCTATGACAAATGAAACAGC
>CAZNLZ010000252.1:0-2407 GCA_964574225.1 uncultured Muribaculaceae bacterium
ATTTCTTCTCTTGAATACTGCTTACTCACCTACATTACTCCTGATATAATCTGCCAATGTCTTAACTGAATAGAAATATTTTTTATTTTCTTCTTTATCTGAACCCATTTTTAGGTTGTATTTTTTCTTTAAAGCCATACCAAGTTCAAGCGCATCAATTGAATCTAAACCCAATCCATCAATGAATAAAGGTGCTTCATCTTCAATATCACTTGGTTCAATATCTTCTAATTCCAATGCTTTAATTATTAATTCTTTTACTTCGTTCTCAATTGTCATTCTCTTAATCCCATTAATAAATTTATCTCATATTTAAATATTAAAGTCAAACTAAATACATTTGAAAATCAATGAAGTATTAATTCCACCAAAAGCAAAGTTATTAGACATAACAATTTTTGTATCAATTTCTCTTCCTTCACCTTTGATATAACCTAAATCGCCACAATTATTATCAACTTCATTTAAGTTTATTGTAGGCGCAAACCATTTTTTATGAGCCATATCGATAGTTAAAATAGCTTCAATTGCACCACAAGCACCAAGAGTGTGTCCTGTATAGCTTTTTATTGAACTAATTGGAACTTTTCTTTTGAAAACATCATATGTAGCATTAGTTTCCGCGACATCACCTTGCATTGTAGCAGTACCATGAGCATTAACATATCCTATTTCATCAGATGATATTCCTGCGTCTTTTAAAGCAAGTTCTAACGCATTTTTCATTGTTTCTTTATTTGGATTTGTAATATGTGTTCCATCAGTACTTGTACCAAAGCCTATAATTTCGGCATAAATTTTAGCACCACGTTTCTTCGCGTGCTCATATTCTTCCAAAATTAAAGTTCCAGCACCTTCGCCAATAACAAGACCATCACGGTTTTTATCAAACGGAGATGGTGTTAATTTAGGAGTTGAATTTTTTTGAGTTGTTGCATACAAAGTATCAAATACTGCAACTTGAGAAGGGTCTAATTCTTCTGCCCCACCTGCTATCATTACATCTTGCAATCCAAATTTAATTGCCTCATAAGCATAACCAATGCCCATTGAACCAGATGTGCAGGCAGTTGATGTAGCAATCAATCTACCAACTGTTTTAAAGTATAATGAAATATTTACAGCAGTTGTTTGAGGCATCATTTTTACATAAGAACCAGATGTTACATTTTTAACTTCTTTTGTTACTTGCATTGAGTGAAAATCAACCAAAGTTTCTAACGAACCAGAAGATGAACCACAACTCACACCACATCTTCCACTTGTTATTATTTCATCACCTAATAATCCTGCGTCCCTTAATGCTTCTTCTGCAGTTGCAACGCTCATAACAGAAACTGGTCCCATTGTTCTAAGCACCTTTCTGTTAAAGTGTTCTGGAATAATAAATCCTTGAACTGGAGCAACAAGCTTACAATTCATTCTTTCAAATTCATTTAATTTTTCATCATAAATTACGCAGTTTTCATACTTTTGTAATCTTTCAAAAGCAATATCTCGACTACTACCAAGAGGGCTAGCTAATGCCATGCCAGTAACAACTACTCTTCTCATTATTGATATAAGCCTCCATTAACAGAAATAACCTGACCAGTTATATAAGCAGCATCCTCACTCATTAAATAATTAACTAAAGATGCAACTTCTTGTGGTTTACCAAATCTCTTCATTGGTATCATTTTTTTGACTTCATCAACAGGAAGTTCACTTGTCATATCTGTTTCAATACAACCTGGAGCAATACAATTAACCGTAATGCCTCGTTTAGCAAGTTCTTGAGCAAGTGCCTTTGTAGCACCAATAATACCCGCTTTTGATGCACTATAATTTACTTGTCCACGATTTCCCATCAAGCCAGATACAGAAGACATTGTTATAATTCTTCCTTTCATACGTTGAGAAATCATTTCCATAATTAATGGTTTTAATACGTTATAAAAACCACCCAAGTTTGTATTTAAAACATCATCCCATTCATTATCTTCCATTACAGGAAATACATTATCTTTTGCAATACCAGCATTTAAAACAATGCCATAATAAAGTCCATTTTTCTCAATGTCCTCAGACAAAACTCTTTTACATTCATCACGGTTAGAAATATCAAACTGTAAAACACGTGCTTTTTGCCCCAATGAGATAATTTCTTCTTTTAATTCATCAGCCATTTTTGTATTTTTATTACAATGCAAAACTAAATCATACCCATTTTTTGCAAGATATAAAGCCGAAGCTCTACCGATTCCACGACTAGAACCAGTCACCAACACTTGTTTTTCCATTACTCTTAAAACCCGTTTTTTAAATACTCTTCTGCATTTTCAGGCTGATACGCATTAATTGTAGCCCTTGCACACTCTTCATCTTCATTATAAATTAAACAGTCAAACGAAACAAGTTCGCTATC